>NZ_CAUWHO010000048.1:0-15906 GCF_963558545.1 uncultured Tyzzerella sp.
TCACGATATATTTTATATATCGCGTTGTGTTTGTTATTCAATTTTCAATGTACAAGCACTCGTTAACTTGAGTGCCTATAAATAATAACATAACTAGATATTTATGTCAACACTTTTTTTAATTTTTTTTATTTTTTTAAATTAATATATAAAATTACACAAAAATCTATAATATACTAATTTATATATCGGTTAATATCATTAAAGTCTATACTTGGGTGCATAGCTATATTAATAGCATTAGCTATTATCTTTGCAAGTCTTTCTATTGTAGCATCTACCTCTTTTGGTGTAACAAATAAATTACCTGTATAAGGATTTAAAACATTGTTAATAAGATTATATTTTTCTTCTTTATCCAAATCTTTTAACATTTGATAAAATTCTTTACCACCTTTTATCTCATTTACTAGACTATCTATCATTAAATCTATTGTATCATTAACTAAAGTTCCTGCATCTACAACTGTAGGTACACCAATAGCTATAACAGGTACTCCCAATGTTTCTTTATTTAAAATTTTTCTTTTATTACCCATACCACCACCTGGAGCAATACCTGTGTCTGACATTTGTATAGTAGCGTTTATCCTAGATGTTTTTCTAGTAGCTAAAGCATCTATTGCTATTACTATATCTGGTTTTAGTCTATCTACCACACCTTTTACAATCTCTGCTGTTTCTATCCCCGTTATCCCCATAACACCTGGTGATATAGCACTAACTGGCCTTACACCTTTATCTATTTCTTTTGGTAATGTATCTCTTATATGCCTTGTAACTAGTACCTTTGATATAACTTTAGGCCCTAGTGCATCTGGAGTTACATTCCAATTGCCAAGACCTACTATTAATATAGTAGAATTTTCATTTAGGCTACATAATTTTATAAGATTTTTACTAAATATATCTGTTATTTTTTCGTGTGTTATTACGTCATTTTCTTTCATTGCCTCGCTCTCTATAGTAACATAGTTTCCTATAGGTTTACCCATAGTTTCTTGTCCTTTTTCATTTTTTATATTTACCCAAGATATTTCTATATCATCTACATTATCTACATATAATTCTACTCCCTCTATATGATTGTCATCTGTTTCTTGTGTTAGCATTTCTGTAACTTCTATTGCCAAATCCGTTCTTATGGAATAATTTTTCATATATTTACCTCCAGTTAAAGTTTTGCACAAAAAAGTTGATAACTTGTTTATAACTTGTACTTTTAAACATAATTTATCAACATTTCAACTATATATAGTGTTTATATTAATATTTTATACTATATAATTGTTGATAACTTTTAATAATTAAACTTATATGTTTATCTTTTCAAAAAAAATTTTTATTATACGTCTTGACTTATTTTTAATTTTATTTTACAATTATATGGTGTTTAATTCCGACAATAATAAGTAGTATCTAGCTTATTATTGTGGTCCGTCCGACAATATTTTACCCTCTAATATTATATTGTTAAATTATTTTTATAAATCTAGGAGGAATTTAAAATGGCAAATATTAAATCTGCTAAAAAACGTATTTTAGTTACAGCTAAAAAAACAATGAGAAATAAAATGATTAAATCTAGTGTTAAAACTGCTATTAAAAAAGTTTTAACAGCTAACAATAAAGAAGAAGCTAAAGTAGCTCTTGTAAATGCTACTAGAGCAATTGACAAAGCTTGCTCTAAAGGTATCTTCCACAAAAACACAGCTTCTAGAAAAAAATCTAGACTTACTAAATTAGTTAATAAAATGGCTTAATTTATATATTTTAAATAATATGTTATTTAAAATATAAGTATAAACTAAATAAAAAGGGAATAACTAAAAGTTATTCCCTTTTTATTTAGTTTATACTTATAGACCAAGTGTTTTCATATTCTTTACTAGCATCTAAACATATAAGGCTATCTTGTTTTTCTATATCTTCTATTATGCCACCTCTACCTGGCAAAGATGTCCAAGGCTCTATACATACAAAATCTACATTTTCTTTAGGTGTATGCCATATACCTAAATATGTCATATTTTCGTATTTTACATAAACACTTTTATCATCTTTATCTGATTTTAATGTAACACCTTTTGATAAATTATCTAGTATTAAAGCATCATTATCAAAAAGACTATGTGTAAGATTTAATATTTTGTTATCTTTTAATGGAAAAGCCTCTTTATGTGTTACCAACCCTATTTGCGACACTCTTATATTATTAGGGTTAAAACAATTATCAAACTCTAAATAATAATCTTCAAAATTTAAGCTCCTATTTATTGGTGTTATAAATCCAGGGTGTCCACCTATTCCAAAATACATTGGTTTACTATCTTTATTTACTACTTTAGATGTAATAAATAAAGTATTATCTTTTATTTCATATGTTATAAAATAATCAAATACGAAAGGATAATTTTTTAATGTATCTTCGTTAGATGTCATTTTAAATATTATTTTATTATCTTCTGCTTTATCTACTATAAAATCTGTATGTCTGGCTAACCCGTGGCTACCCATTTCATAAGCTTTACCTTTATAAGTATATTTTCCCTCTTGCATTCTACCTATAAAAGGAAATATATTAGTAGCTCTATTTTTCCAAGATTTTTCATCACCTTGCCAAAGGTATTCTACATTATTTTTTTTAATAGACTGTAATTCTGCTCCAAAAGAGCTTATTTCTATATTTAAAATATCATTTTTTATAGTATAGTTCATATTATTCCCTCCTATAATATTTGAAGCCCTATTCTTTCTGCCTCTTCAAGCATTTTATGTGGCCATAAAGAAGATTGTACCTCACCTATATGAGCTTTTCTTAAAAAGAACATACAAAGTCTGGATTGTCCTATGCCACCACCTATTGTATAAGGTAGCTCTTTATCCAATATTGCTTTTTGAAAAGGCATATTTTTACGCTCATTACAATTTAATATATTAAGCTGTTCTAACAAAGAATTTTCATCTACTCTTATACCCATAGAAGATAGCTCTAACGCTATATCTAAAACAGGGTAATAAACAAGTATATCTCCATTTAAGCTCCAATCATCATAATCTGGTGCTCTGCCATCGTGCTCTTCACCATTAGATAATTTTCCACCTATTTGCATAAGAAAAACTGCTCCTTTTTCTTTACAAATAAGATATTCCCTTTCTTTTGGTGTTTTATCTGGATACATATCTAAAAGCTCTTGTGATGTAATAAAAAATATTTCTTTAGGCAATATTTCTTCTATATAATCATATTGTATAGCCATATATTTTTCTGTATTTTTTAGAGCTTTATATATTTTCTTTACTGTTTCTTTTAATGTATCCATATTTCTTTCTTCTTTATCTATAATCTTTTCCCAATCCCATTGGTCTACATAGATAGAATGTGTATTATCTGTGTCTTCATCACGTCTAATTGCATTCATATCTGTATATAGCCCTTCTCCTTTAGAAAAACCATATTTTTTAAGAGCATACCTTTTCCATTTTGCAAGAGAATGTACTATCTCTGCTTCTTCATCGTTATGCTCTTTTATACCAAAGGAAACAGGTCTTTCAAATCCATTAAGGTTATCATTAAGCCCAGATTCTGGTTTAACAAAAAGTGGTGCTGTAACACGTAATAAATTTAAATTTTTTGATAAAGAATTTTGAAAAAAATCTTTAACTGTTTTTATACCTATTTGTGTGTTATAAAGATTTAAATTTGATTTATAATTTTCTGGCACTAATCTTTCCATATGTAATCCTCCATTTTAATTAATATATCTATGATACCCTAAAAACTGTTTATTTACAAGAAATTTATAGTATTTTTAAATATTTTTATTAAATACAATTAAGATATGACTTATATTTTTAAAGGGGAAATTATATACGGTTTTTTGTATTAATTTTCCTTTTAAAAATATTTAGGAATATCTGTTTTTTAATTCAACGTATTAAAAAAATTGATTATTTCATATTTTTTACTATGTCTAACAATAAATCTAATACAAAAGTCATCGGCTTCTCATCTACTATATCTATATTATCATATAATCCATTATGTAATGTATCCATAAATTTAAGCTTAGTATTTATTAGCTCTTGTGATGGCTCTATTCCATTTATCTCACAATCTATAATTTTATATATTATATCTAAATCTTCTTTTGGTACAACTTGTATATGTATATTAGGTATATTTTCATTTTCAAAACTTCTATCATCTGACCCTGGATTTATCTTTATTGTTTTTATATAATCTTTATCTAGTATACTCTCATTTAATATATTTAGCTTATACAATTTTTGTATATTTGTTTCTGTTCCTACTATAACAGTATCTCCAAAGCCACAAGTGTCTATATTTATCATAGCCTCTATATTTTGTTTACCTATTTCTTTAATATACTGCTCGCTACCTCTATCTGCATATTCTTCTCTATCAAAAAATACTATATCTATATTTTTATTTATACCATTTTTACATATATATTTTACGACTTGTATTAATATAGCTACTCCTGTTGCATTATCATTTGCCCCTGTGCTTCCTTCTAGGTTATCATAATGTGCACCTATTACTAGCTTTTTATCATTATTTTTATTAAAGCTAACTATTATATTTTTTACATAATTATCTCCTATTTTTCTATTTGTTAAAGTATACTCTATACTATTTTTATCTAATATTTCCATTAAAGCATATCTTCTTTTATTGATATTATCGCTTGCTATACATTTTACATTATTTAACACAGTACTCCCTCCTTTTATATTATCTCTACTTAAACTTATGAACTATAATAACATATCAAATATTTGTTTTCAATAATTTATAAAATAAAAAAAAGGCTATAATACTGTCCATTTTTTACGGACTTATTAATAGTCATAGCCTTTTTATCTATTTACATATTAGGTTTTAAATCAAGTGCTTTTGTAGGACAATTTAAAACACAAGTTTTACAACGAATACAAACACTATTATCAATGTTCCAGTTTTTATCTTGTGTAGAAACAGATATTGCATCAACTGGACATTTCTTTTCACATAAAGAGCAATAAGTACATTTATCTTGGTTATGTGATATATGCCCTCTAGCTTCAAGTTTATTTCTTAATATTTTAATTTGTCCTATTTTTCTTATTAAGTTTCCCATAATATAATTCTCCTGTATTAAATAAGTTATATAATTAAGTTTTCCAATAAACTATTTTATGTTATAATAATTATATTTACTTGGAATAAATATAATTGTACTTAAATAATGTTTCCTTGTCAACATAATTTTTACATACAATATATTATGCACCTTCATAATAAAATCATTAATAAATACTAGGAGGAATAATTTGGACACATTAGAAAAAAAGATTATAGCCGAAATGCATATTTTATTTGCAAAAGCTAAAGAAAGAAAATATTTAGCTGATGAAAAAACTTTAAATGAAGTAATTAAAAAAAATTATAATTTAGATTATATCTCCATTACCGAATTTTATATAATATCATATATTGGAAAAGAAGAAAAAATTAATGGTATTAACCTTTCAAAAAAAGTTGGTATGACTAGAGGTGGTATTTCTAAAGCTATATCTAGCTTAACAAAAAAAGACCTTATTATATCTTATAAGGATACTGAAAACCAAAAGAAAATTTATTATAAATTAACACCTTTAGGAAAAATAATTTATGAAATACACAAATGTAAAAATGAAGAAAGAAACAAACAAATTATTAATAAAATTAGTCAGTATAATGAACAAGAAAAAGACACAATAATAAAATTTATAAAAGATATGCAAAGCTTTTTAACATAAAAAATAGATAGTTATAAGAGGTTGTATAAAAAGTATACAATCTCTTATAAAAATAATAATAACTATCATTTATGATATGGTTCATTTTTTAGTATTCTTTCGGCTCTATATATTTGCTCAAGCAATATAACACGCATAAGCTGATGTGGAAAAGTCATTTTAGAAAAACTAAGCTTAAAGTTTGCTCTATCTATTACATTTTTATGTAACCCTAAAGACCCACCTATAACAAAAGATATATGGCTTATGCCTTTATTTTTATTTTCTTGTATAAAGTTAGCTAGAGATACGCTGTCAAGCTCTTTACCATCTATACATAAAGTAATTACAAACTCGTCTTTTATATTTTTTAGTATTTTTTCTCCCTCTTTAAGCTTTATATTTTCTTCATCTGCTAAGCTCAAATTTTCTGGTGCTTTTTCATCTGGTAATTCTATTATATTAAGCTTTATATATTTAGATAGCCTTTTACAGTATTCATCTATTGCCATTGTAAAATATTTTTCTTTAATTTTACCTATACATATTATAGAAACTTTCATATTCTCTCCTTAAAAATAAATTAATTATATAATCAATTTTTTGAATATCCTGTATTCAAAAACAGATATTCCTATATATTTTTATTCTTGAAAATTAATACAAACAACCGTATATAATTTTCACTTTAAAAATATAAGTCATATCTTAATTGTATCTAATCAATTTTTTGAATACCCTTTATTCAAAAACAGATATTCCTATATATTTTTATTCTTAAAAATTAATACAAACAACCGTATATAATTTTCACTTTAAAAATATTAGTCATATCTTAATTGTATCTAATCAATTTTTTGAATACCCTTTATTCAAAAACAGATATTCCTATATATTTTTATTCTTAAAAATTAATACAAACAACCGTATATAATTTTCACTTTAAAAATATTAGTCATATCTTAATTGATATAAATAAAAGGTTTCTATATATAGAAACCCTTATTAAATAATCAACTATTCTTCAACTTTTATAAGTTCTGTTATGCCATAAGGCTTTGCTATATGTAAATTAACATCTTTTTCTGCTTTTATACCAAATTCATCTAAGATATTAGCCACTGTTAAATAAGCTAAATCTGGTGTATTATTATCTTGGCTTAAATGCCCTAAAAATACATTTTTTAATTTATCATTCATAACACAAGCTAATAGCTTACCACAAGTTTCATTTGATATATGGCCATATTTACCTAATATACGTTCTTTTAAAGCATATGGGTAATTACTTAATTTTAGCATATTTACATCGTGGTTACTTTCTAAAACAAGTGCAGAGCAGTGCCTTATATTTTCTATTACATTTCTAGTTATATGTCCCATATCAGTTGCTACACACACTTTTATACCATTATATAAAATACTATAACAAACAGGCTCTTTTGCATCGTGAGGTACTTCAAATGGACGTATAAAAATATCATTTAACAAAATTCCTTCATCTTTATATACAATTTTTTGGTTATGTTTTGATATTTTTCCTACTTTTTGTGGCATATTACTCCAAGTGCCTTCTGTTGCATAAACTGGTAAATTATATCGTCTAGATATAACACCAACACCATCTATATGGTCTGAATGTTCGTGAGTTACAAATATTGCATCTATATCTTCTAAAGATAAATTTATATCTTTTAATGCACTTTCTATCTTAGTTCCACTAAGGCCTGCATCTATTAGTATTTTTGTATCTTTTGTACCTATATATACACTATTTCCCTTGCTACCACTACCAATAGTAGAAATTTCTATAGACATATTATTCATTTATCCTTTTTATATCTGCACCTAAAGATTTTAATTTGTACTCAACTTTTTCATAGCCTCTATCAATATATTTTGTATTGGAAATAACTATTTCTCCCTTAGAACGAAGCCCTGCCAAAATCATAGCTGCTCCTGCTCTTAAATCTGTTGCTCTAACTTCTCCACTTTCAAAATAGTCTATACCATTTATAGTAGCTACTCTACCATCTAAGGATATATTAGCACCTAATTTTTTAAGCTCTTCTACATACTGAAATCTATTTTCCCAAACATTTTCTGTAAGGGTGCTTGTACCCTTTGCAACAGATAAAAGAGTTGTCATTTGTGGTTGTAAATCCGTTGGAAAACCAGGATATACCATAGTTTTAACATTTGTAGCATTAAGGTTTTTGTCAGATTTTACTCTAATAAAGTCATCGCCTTCTTCTATTTCACAACCCATTTCTATAAGTTTAGCTACTAAAGAATCCATATGTTTTGGTATTATATTTCTAACACAAACATCTCCGCCAGATATAGCAGCAGCTATCATATATGTACCAGCTTCTATTTGGTCTGGTATTATAGTATATTCTCCACCGTG
Organism: uncultured Tyzzerella sp.; assembly: GCF_963558545.1. Classification (NCBI taxonomy): domain Bacteria; kingdom Bacillati; phylum Bacillota; class Clostridia; order Lachnospirales; family Lachnospiraceae; genus Tyzzerella; species uncultured Tyzzerella sp. The sequence continues at coordinate 8,195 of NZ_CAUWHO010000048.1, forward strand.
GAGCTTTTCTACCCCTGTTATTCTAATAACATCTGTACCAGCACCAGTAACCTTTGCTCCTAACATATTTAAAAAGTTTGCTGTATCTACAACATGAGGTTCTTTTGCAGCATTTTCTATAACTGTAACACCTTTTGCCAAAACAGCTGCTAACATAATATTTATAGTAGCTCCAACACTAACCATATCTAAATATATATTTGCACCTTTAAGATTTGTACCATCTAATTTTACTATATTATCTTCTACTACTACATCTATACCAAGAGCCTTAAATCCTCTTATGTGTTGGTCTATTGGCCTTGACCCAAAATTACAACCACCAGGAAGTGCAACCTCTACCTTTTTAAATCTACCAATTAAAGCACCCATTAAATAATAAGATGCTCTTATTTTTGTTACATCATCATTTACAGCTATAGAGCTTTCTATATTAGTAGAATCTATTTTTAATGTATTTTCATTTAATAAATTACATTTTATACCTAAGCCTTCTAAAGTTTTTACAAAACTTGTAACATCTTCTATACAAGGAAGATTTTCTATAACAGAAACACCTTCTGCTATAATGGCAGCTGGTATTATAGCAACAACTGCATTTTTAGCACCACTTATAAAAACTTCTCCAGACAATCTATTTTTACCCGTAACAACAAGTTTTTCCATTATTTTTCCTTACACCTCACAATTAATTAAAAACATTATTTTATTATAACATTATTCTTAAAAATATAAAAGTATTTTTTTATCATTTATATACAATTTTTCTACTTTTATATTTTAAGTTGTTGATTTTAAAATTTAATTATTGTAAAATATAACTGAATATTTATTTTTTATGTATAAAGGAGAAAATATGAAGACAAAAAAGTATCAACTTAAAGACAACCGCATTATTTTATTATTATTTTTTACTTGCTTTTTTATATATTTTTCTGTATATCTTGGTAGACTAAACTATTCTGCTGCTATGCCTGCTATGTTGGAAGCTAGTATATTTACAAAAATTCAAGGTGGACTAATAAGCACTCTGTTCTTCTTTACCTATGGAATAGGACAACTTGTTGGTGGATTTTCTGGAGATAAATTTTCCCCTCAAAAGCTAGTTTTTATAGGAATATTTATGGCTGCTATAACTAATATATCTATGGGATTTTTAAATAATTACATATATATGGCTATATTTTGGTCTATAAATGGTTTTTTTCAAGCTTTTATATGGTCTGCTATGGTAAAATGTATTTTAAAATACATAGATAATAATGTTACAACTAAGCTATGTTTTTATTTAAGTATTTCTGGTTCTGTTGGAACTATAATTGTGTACATTTTAACAGCATCTATTCTATCTCAAAAAAGTTGGCAATATGTTTTTATTATTATAGGTATTATACTATTAGTAGTAAGTATCATTTGGATTATAGTATATAAAATAGTTGATAAAAACGCTAAAAATAAAGGTATAGAATACATAGTAGAAGATTCTAAAGAAGATAATATAAAACATAATATAAAAGATACCAAAAATGAAAAATTTAACTGGTTTAATATAATAATATCATCAGGCATTATATTTTTATTATTTTGCCTTGTTGTACAAGGAACTTTAAAAAATGGTATTACATCTTGGGTACCTGTTTATGTATACGAAACTTATAATATTGGTGATGATATGTCTGCTTTAAGCACAGTTATTATACCTATATTTAATATATTTGGGGTATATTTTGCTTCTTTAGCTAATAAGGTATTTAAAGATGAAATTAAATCATCTGCTTTATTTTTCTTATTATGTGCTATAAGTTTATTTATACTATACACTTTTTCTGGTAAAAATATAGTTATTTCATTACTAATGCTTGCTATATCTACTACTGCTATGACGGCTGTTAATACATTACTTTTAGTTGTACTTCCTATAAATTTTGAAAAAATTAATAAAAGTGCATCTATCTATGGTATACTAAATTCATCTGTTTATGTTGGTACAACTATATCTACATATGGCATTGGTACACTATCTGACGATATTGGTTGGACAAAAACTATTATGGTATTAATAATCCTTGCTATAATATCTCTTATTGTGTGTATGTCTATTATAAAAAAATGGCAAGATTATAAATTAAAAAATCTATAAATAATAAAGGAGAATTATTATGGATAAAAAAATCTATTTATTATCAAAAGAAGGAAACTTTTACAAATCTAACCTACATAGTCATACAACATTTTCTGATGGAGCTTTAACTCCAGAACAATCAAAAGAAGTGTATAAAAAACAAGGTTATTCTATAATAGCTTTTACAGACCATAGAATTTATAAAAATCATAACTACTTAAATGATGAAAATTTTTTAGCACTTGTTGGCTATGAAGTTGATATAAATGAAAAAGGTAAAGACTGGAACTTTGCAAAAACATACCACATTAATTTATATGATACAAATCCACAAGAAAATATAAACTTAAAAGAAAAAACACCTCTACCAGAACAAGACTATAATAATATTGAAAGCATTAATAAATATATAAAAGATATGAAAGATTTAGGGTTTATAGCTTGTTACAATCACCCTTATTGGTCTTTACAAAACTATGATGACATAAAAAATTTAAAAGGACTTTGGGGTATGGAAATATATAATCACGGTTGTGAGCAGTATGGTTTGTATGGATATAATCCACAATCTTATGATGAAATGCTAAGGCTTAATAATAAAATGTACTGTGTATCAACTGATGATAACCACAACCACGAACCTTTTGACGACCCTATATGCGATTCTTTTGGTGGGTTTACTATGATAAAAGCTCCTAGCCTTACATATAATGATATAATAAAATCTCTTTTAAATGGTAATTTCTATTCATCTATTGGGCCTCTAATAGAAGAAATGTATATAGAAAATGATACTCTATATGTAAAAACTAGCCCTGTTGAAAAAATATTTGTTATAACTAAAGGTAGAGATTGCTATAAAAAAATTGCTAAAAAAGGAGAAACTATAACAGAGGCTTCCTTTAAATTAAATGGTAATGAAGGTTTTATCCGTTTATCCATAAAAGATAGTAATGGTTTATATGCAAGCTCTAATGGTTATTTTTTAGAAGATTTAAAATAAAAATTTATAATATTTAAAAATAAAAGCTAAAGAATTTTGTCTTTAGCTTTTATTTTTAACACATATAAATATCCATTTTTAATACTACATATTCAAAATTTTAAGATATATCTTACATCTTTTCTGGTGCGTTTATCCCTAAAAGGTAAAGCCCATTTGCTATAACAGTTTTAGTAGCATATACTATTGCAAGTCTAGAGTTTTTAAGCTCTGTTTCGCTATTTTTTATATTGTTTTCATCATAAAATTTATTAAATGCTTGGCATATATTTACTAAATGTCTTGTAATAATAAATGGTTCGTATTTATTAGAAGCATCTACTATTTTATCTGGGTATTGGCTTAATAATTTTACAAGTTCAAAAGAAAATTCATCACATATTAGGCTATAGTCTATATTTTTTAATAAATCTTCATTAAAATTTTCTTTTTTTAGTATGCTACAAGCTCTTGCGTGTGTATATTGAACATATGGTCCTGTTTCTCCTTGAAAATTTAACATTCTCTCAAGGTCAAAAACAACATTTTTAACACGAGAGTTAAATAAATCATTAAATATAACTGCACCTATGCCTACATCTTTAGCTATTTTTTCTTTATTTTCTAAGTTAGGGTTTTTTTCTTCTATAATACCTCTAGTTTTTTCTATTGCGTGGTTTAAAATATCTTCCATTAAAACAACGTGTCCTTTTCTTGTAGAAAGCTTTCCGTCATTTAAACTAACTAATCCAAAAGGTATATGCACTAAATCTTTTGCCCAATCATACCCCATAATATCTATTACTTTAAACCATTGTGCAAAATGTAAATTTTGGTCTAATGCAGTAATATATAAACATTTTTCAAAATTATATTCTTTTTTTCTATAAAAAGCAGCTGCTATATCTCTAGTAGGGTATAATGTACCACCGTCACTTCTTAAAATTAAACAAGGTGGCATATTATATTGCTCCAAATCTACTATTTTTGCCCCTTCGCTTTCTACTAAAATATTTTTTTCAAAAAGTTCATCTACAACTGCTTGCATTTTATCATTATAAAAGCTTTCCCCAGCATAAGAATCGAAAGAAATATTTAACATTTTATATACTCTTTCAAATTCTTTCATACTAATATCACAAAACCACTTCCAAAGCTCTAATGCTTCTTTATCCCCCTCTTGCATTTTTACAAGCCATAGCCTTGCCTCATCTTCTAAAGCAGGATTTTTTTCACTTTCCTCGTGAAACTTAACATATATTTTGCTAAGCTCTTTTATATCATCTTTTTCTACAAGCTCTTTATTCCCCCACTTTTTATAAGCAACTATTAATTTTCCAAACTGTGTACCCCAGTCACCTAAATGGTTAATCCCCACTACATTATATCCTAATTTTTTATATATTTTATAGAGAGAATTACCTATAACTGTTGAACGTAAATGTCCTATATGAAAAGGCTTTGCAATGTTAGGTGAAGAATAGTCTATAACAACTGTTTTATCTTTTCCCATATCATTATTACCAAAGTTATCTTTTTCTTTTAAAACATTATTTAATACTTTTTCTACATATATAGATTTACTAACATAAAAATTTATATAGGCATTCACCACTTGTATATTAGATATAAATTCTTTTTTTTCTATTTTTTCTGCAAGCTCACTAGCTATAATATTAGGAGCTTTTTTCATTGTTTTTGCAAGTTTAAAGCAAGGAAAAGCAAAATCTCCCATATCAGAGTTTGGTATTTCTATAAGGCTTAATATTTCATCTTTTTCTAAATCTGTAACATTACTTATTAATAATGCAATTTGTTCTTTAAAATCCATTTTATCCTCCTATCATTCAATAAATACTTTTATAGCATTTGGCATATTTTTTATAGTTATAGGCAACATTGGGCCTTTTTCTCCGTCTAAGTCGCAATATACTTCTTCTAAACTTTCTATTTTTATTTGTTTATCTGTAAAAAATAATATTTTATCGTGTTCTAAATATTCTCCTTTTAAATATTTTATGGCAACACTTGGTAAATTTGCTATTCCAACATTTTTAAACCCTACAAAATCAAACAACCCATCACTTATAGATGCTGTTGGAGATAAGTTTTTTATACTACCTGTTCCAGAGCTATTTAAAACTAAAAATAAGTCAAACTTATCTTCTATCACTTCTTTAGAATTAGTTATTTTTAAATTTATAGGCCTATAGGTATGAATGTCTTGTAAAGCTGCTATATAATACCCTAGCTTGCCTAAAGCCTCTTTAAAATTTTTATCTATTTTTTCGCTAACATTTGCAAAAAGTCCACCAGCACAAACATTTATAAAATATTGTTCATTACAAAGCCCTACATCTACAGACACTGTTTTATTGTTAGCTATTATTTTACAAGCGTCATCTGGCTCTTTAGGTAGCCTTAAAAATCTAGCAAAGTCGTTTGCTGTACCAGATGGTATTATAGATATAGGTATATGGTTTAAGTTATATTTCATAAGGCAGTTTAAAACAATATTTATAGTTCCATCTCCACCAGATATTATAAAAGCATCATAAAAATCTTTTTGTATATATTTTAAATGATTTTCTATATCCCCCTGCTTTGTACTTCTAAACATATGCACTTCATAACCTGCTTCTTGAAGATTGGTAACATATATATCTAAATCAAATTTAAAGGTTTTATCTCCAGAATATGGATTATATATTAGTTTTATTTTTTTCATAAAAAACTCCTTCCATTTAATATAGATTAAACAAAGTTTTCTTACTATATAATAACATATATATGTACTAATTTCAAATATATATTATTATTAAATATTTTAAAAACTATAAAACTTTTTTAAATTTACTACGTTTTTATTTATAAGAAAATAGAAAAGAGGTGTATTTATTATGACAAATGATACTAACTATAAAGTTTGTAGTGGGTGTGGTAGTCTTGTAGATAATGTATTTAATGTTAAAGCTAATGAGCTTTGTAAAACTTGTGTAGAAAAAAAGCTAGAAGAAAAAGAAAATATAAGCCCTTTAGGCACTTTTATGTGTAGTCTAATACCTGGTGTAGGACAAATATTTTTAGGAAAAAAACAAAAAGGATTATTTTTATTAACTAGTTTTATATTAAATTTATTTTTATTTTTATTATCATTTTTTCTTATAGAAATATTTTTTTATTTCTACCCATTTCAATTTATATTTAGTTTAGTAGCTATTATTTGCGTTATTTTAGATTGTTTAATATATCTTTATAGCTTGTTTGATTCTAATATTTCAAGAAAATATATAGAAAATAATAATTATATAGATGGTTTTGTAGATAAATTATCATATAAATTTTTAAAATTTAAAAATAAAAAAGCTTTAAAAGAAAAAATTATAGATAAAAGGTTACAATAGGAGGTAAATAATATGACTTGTAAATATCATAACAATTTAAAAGCAACTAATACTTGCAGTGTTTGTGGAGAGTGGATATGTGAAAACTGCGTACTAGAGGTTAATGATAGAATATATTGTAAAGATTGTTTAAAAGAAAAATTTAAAAAAGAAAAACCATTAAATGGACATAGTGATTATACATCAGAGAGATATACTGGTACAAGGCTATATAAAAGTGGATTTTTAACATTTATATTAGCTTTTATCCTACCTGGCACAGCACAAATGTATTTAGGCTATATGAAACGTGGGCTAACACTATTAGCTGTTTGTATGTTAGGATTTTATATAGATGCTTTTTCCCCTTTAATATTATTAACTTATGTATTTAGTTTATTTGATGCCTTAAAATTAAAAAATAATTTAGAAAGAGGTATATATCAAGAAGATAATATAAGTGATATTAAAAAGTTTTTGTTAGAAAATAAATTTTTTATAATTATTTTAATGTTCCTTATAATTATACCTATGATAATTAATTTTTTTAATAAAATATTCTATCAACTATCATATATTTACTCAGATACACACAAAGTTATTAATTTAGATTTATTAGATTTTTTTCAAGATACTTTAACAGCTATATTAGTTATTTGTTTATCATTATTTGTCATTAAATGCTTTAAAAAAAATAAAAAAAATATTGAAAAGATAGAAATAAAACCAACTAATACTGATAATAAAAATAATAAATAATACTTAAAAGGTTAGATATATCTCTAACCTTTTAAGTTGTAGACTTTGTCTATAACCTCTTCAAAAAAATAACAAGTTTATTTTTTTGAGATACTGTAAGAAAAAAGCTAGATTTCTTCGCACAAGGGCTAAAACCACTAGAAATCTAGCTTTTACACAATCCAAGGCAAAGCATCGTATTGTGATTAAAATTTTTATACCCTATAAATAGGATATAAAAATGAAAAAATTTACTTTACACTATTTGTCTACAATCTGTGAGGTTAGATATATATCTAACCTCTTTTATTTATATCAATTAAGATATGACTTATATTTTTAAAAGAAAAATTATATACGGGGTTTTGTATTAATTTTTATGTATAAAAATATATAGGAATATCTGTTTTTGAATATCAGTATTCAAAAAATTGATATACTCAATTAAGATATGACTTATATTTTTAAAGTAAAAATTATATACGGG
>NZ_CAUWHO010000049.1:0-15862 GCF_963558545.1 uncultured Tyzzerella sp.
TATTCCTATATATTTTAAAAAGGAAAATTAATACAAAAAACCGTATATAATTTCCTCTTTAAAAAAATAAGTCATATCTTAATTGTTTTTAATCAATTTTTTAAATACTTTGTATTAAAAAACAGATATTCCTATATATTTTAAAAAGGAAAATTAATACAAAAAACCGTATATAATTTCCCCTTTAAAAAAATAAGTCATACCTTAATTGATATAAATAAAAAAGTCTTAAAGCATATACTTTAAGACTTTTTTTATATATTAAATCAAATTATTTCCCGTAGTAAACTTTTAAGAATATTTCTTTCATTTCACTCATAAGAGGATATCTTGGGTTAGCACCAGTACATTGGTCATCGAAAGCATCTTCAACCATTTGGTCAAGTTTATCTAAGAACACTTTTTCATCGATACCATAATCTTTGATACATTTTTTGATACCAACTTTAGCTTTTAATTCCTCTATAGCTTTAATGAGGTTATCAAGTTTTTCTTTATTAGTATTACCTTTAATACCTAAGAAATCAGCAATTTCTGCATATCTTTCTATAGCTTTAGGGTATTCATATTGAGCAAATGTACCCATTTTTGTAGGTGCTTCAGAAGCATTAAATTTCATAACTTCAGTTATTAATAATGCGTTAGCAACACCGTGTGGTAAGTGGTGGTAACCACCTAATTTATGTGCCATAGAATGACAAATACCTAAGAATGAGTTAGCAAAAGCCATACCAGCTAAAGTAGAAGCATCTGCCATTTTAACTCTAGCTTCAACGTCTGTTTCGCCTTGGTCGAAAGCGCGTGGTAAATATCCAAAGATATTTTTAAGTGCTTTAAGAGCAAGACCATCAGTGTAGTCAGTAGCTAAAATAGAAGAGTAAGCCTCTAAAGCGTGAGTTAAAGCGTCTATACCAGATGCAGCTGTTAAGCCTTTAGGTTGGCTCATCATTAAGTCTGCATCAATAATAGCCATATTAGGAAGTAATTCATAATCAGCTAATGGGTATTTATCGCCAGTGCTTTCATCTGTAATAACGGCAAAAGGAGTAACCTCAGAACCAGTACCAGAAGATGTAGGAACTGCAATAAAGTATGCTTTTTCACCCATTTTAGGGAATGTATAGATACGTTTTCTAATATCCATAAATCTCATTGCCATATTTAAGAAATCTACCTCTGGGTGCTCATACATAACCCACATAATTTTAGCAGCGTCCATAGCAGAACCACCACCAACAGCTATAATACAGTCTGGCTCAAAAGCTTTCATAGCTTCAGCACCAGCTTTAGCACAAGCAAGAGTTGGGTCTGGCTCAACCTCAAAGAATGTAGTATGCTTAATACCCATATTGTCTAATCTATCAGTAATTTGTTTAGTTACACCAGATTTAAATAAGAATGAGTCTGTAACGATAAATGCTCTTTTTTTGTCCATAACAGAGCTAAGCTCGTCAAGTGCAACAGGTAAACAACCTTTTTTAAAGTAAACTTTTTGTGGAGCTCTAAACCAAAGCATATTTTCTCTCCTTTCAGCAACTACTTTAGTATTGATTAAGTGTTTAATACCAACATTTTCGGAAACAGAGTTTCCACCCCAAGTACCACAACCAAGAGTTAATGAAGGAGCTAAATTAAAGTTATAAACATCACCTATACCACCGTGAGTAGAAGGTGTATTTACAAGGATACGGCCAGTTTTCATCATAGCAGTAAATTGGTTTAATCTTTCTTTACCAACTAATGTATCAATAAATATAGAAGATGTATGACCATAACCCCCATCTTTAACTAATGTATCAGCTTTTTGTAAAGCTTCATCAAATGTTTTAAATTTGTACATAGCTAAAACAGGAGATAATTTTTCGTGTGCAAAAGGTTCAGATAAATCAACAGAAGTAACTTCACCAATTAATATTTTAGTTTCTTTAGGAACTTTAAGCCCAGCCATTTCAGCAATTTTGTAAGCTGGTTGGCCAACTATGTCAGCATTTAATGCACAAGCGTCACCTTTTTTAATTAATATTGTATCTTTAAGTTTTTGTATTTCATTTTCTTTTAATACATAACAACCTCTGTCGATAAACTCTTGTCTAACTTCTTTGTAGATTTTTTCGTGTACAATAACAGATTGTTCTGAAGCACAAATCATACCGTTATCAAAAGTTTTAGAATGTATAACAGAGTTTACAGCAAGTTTAACATTAGCTGTTTCATCAAAAATAGCAGGAACATTACCAGCACCAACGCCAAGAGCAGGTTTACCAGAAGAATAAGCAGCTTTAACCATACCAGGACCACCAGTTGCTAAAATAATGTCAGCATCTGCCATTACTTGGTTTGTAAGCTCGATAGAAGGCTCGTCAATCCAACCGATAATACCTTCAGGTGCACCAGCTTTAACAGCAGCGTCAAGAACAATCCTTGCAGCTTCTATAGTAGCACCTTTAGCACGAGGGTGAGGGCTTATAATAATAGCATTTCTAGTTTTTAAAGCAAGTAATGTTTTAAAAATTGCAGTAGAAGTAGGGTTAGTAGTAGGGATAACAGCAGCTATTGTACCAATAGGCTCTGCAATAACTTTTGTACCATAAGAGTTATCTTCTTCCAATACACCACAAGTTTTAGTATTTTTATATTTGTTATAGATATATTCAGAAGCAAAGTGATTTTTAATAACTTTATCTTCTACAATACCCATACCAGTTTCTTCAACAGCTTTTTTAGCAAGATAAATTCTTTGTTTGTTAGCAGCTAAAGCAGCAGCAGCAAATATTTCATCTACTTGTTCTTGAGTGAAAGTAGAGAATACTCTTTGAGCTTCTTTAAGCTCAGCCATTCTTGCTTTTAAAGTTTCTACACTATTAACAATAGTTACAGGTTGCTTTTTATTAGCCATAAAATTTTCCTCCTAAGAATTAGAATATATTTAATAATCTAAAGCTTAATAATTACGATAAATAGTCTAGCAAAAAATAATAATTTTATAAAGCTTTAAATTTTAATACCTATGAGAATATAATAGATATAGTTAAATACATTTGATATTTATTTAACAATTACATTATATACCATTGTTATTTATTTGTCAATATATTTTGTTAAAAATTTTTAATTTTTTAATATACTATATTTTATACTTAAATGTAAATTTTATGTACCATAGGTATATACATCATAAAAGATATACATTATATAATATACCATAAAAAGCACAACTTGATAATAGTAATTTTGTATGATATAATAATAAAAAATTGTATTATTTATAAATGAGGTGATAATATGGACTTTGGCACATTGAATGTATTAAGTTTAGCTTTAGGCCTTGCATCTTGGGCTTTACCTATAATAGCCATATTTTATTTAAAAAAGAAAAACTATAAAAGAGTTAGAAATTTATCTATTTTAAGTGTTTCTTTAACTGTTGTATCTATGTATTTTCAATTTTTGTATATTAATCATTTAGTAAAAATAGGTGACTGGATAGCAATAGAGGATACTAATGGAGGGGTTGTTTTTTGTTGCACTGCCCTTATATTTGTTACTTTTTCCTTAAATTTTATAAATTTATTAATTATGAAGTTTAATAAAAATAAATAATAAGAGTAATAAGGTTGTAGTATTCACTATAACCTTATTACTTAGACTTTAGACAAAATATCGTTAAATCAATTTTTTTTATTTTTATACCCTAGGTTATCTCAAAAAAGTAAACTTGTTATTTTTTTGAAGAGGTTGTAGACAAAGTCTACAACCTTATTACTTTTTATTGAAAAAAATATAAAATATTTAAAAAACATTGTTAAAAATAATAAAAGGTGGTATAATTATACTTAATGTATAATTTATAAGACTATTAAGTTATATAAAAATAGATTAGTACGAAAGGAGAAATATATGTATAATACGTACTCTACAACATTAGCAGGCAGAGAGCTTTCAGTTGAAATAGGAAGAGTAGCAGAGTTAGCTAATGGAGCAGCTATTGTAAGATATGGAGAAACAGTTGTTTTATTAGCTGTTACAGCATCAGAAAAACCAAGAGATGGTATAGATTTTTTTCCTCTTAGCATAGACTATGAAGAAAAATTATATTCTGTTGGTAAAATACCTGGAGGATTTATAAAAAGAGAGGGTAAACCAACAGAAAAAGCAGTTTTAACAGCTCGTCTTATAGACAGACCTATAAGGCCATTATTTCCTAAAGATTATAGAAATGATGTTGGATTAGTAGCAACAGTTTTATCAGTGGACCAAGATTGTAGCCCAGAGATAGTGGCTATGATAGGTTCTTCTATTGTTTTATCTATATCAGATATACCTTTTAATGGACCAACGGGTGCTGTTATGGTTGGGCTTATAGATGGAGAATTTATAATAAACCCAACAGCAGAACAAAGAGAAAAAAGTGACCTTTCTTTAACAGTGGCATCTACAAAACAAAAAGTTATGATGATAGAGGCTGGTGCAAATGAAATAGACGATGAAACTATGTATAATGCAATTATGCTTGCTCATAAAGAGAACATAAAAATAGCAGAATTTATAGAAGGTATTGCTAAAGAAATAGGAAAAGAAAAACATAGCTATGAAGAGCATAACGTAGATAAAGATTTATATAAATCTATAATAAATATTATTACAGATGAACGTATGGAAAATGCTGTTTTTACAGATTTAAAGCAAGTTAGAGATGAACAAGTAAATGCACTAAAAGAAGAAGTTATAGAAAAATTATTAGAAAATTGTGCCGATGAAAATAAAGATGAGTATGTAGCTCAAATAAATGAGGCTATATACAAATATGAAAAAGAAACAGTACGTAGAATGATTTTAAAAGACCATAAAAGACCAGATGGACGTGGACTTGAGGAAATTAGAAAACTTACTGCCGAAATAGATATATTACCAAGAACACACGGTTCTGCTATATTTAGTAGAGGACAAACTCAAGTTCTTACAGTTACTACTTTAGGTGCTATAAGTGAGGCACAAAAATTAGATGGTTTAGATGAGCTAGAGGTAACAAAAAGATATATACACCATTATAATTTCCCAAGCTATTCTGTTGGAGAAACAAGACCTTCAAGAGGGCCAGGTAGAAGGGAAATAGGACACGGTGCTTTAGCAGAAAGAGCTTTAGTTCCAGTTATACCTTCAGAAGAAGAATTTCCTTATGCTATAAGGCTTGTATCAGAAGTTTTAAGCTCTAATGGGTCTACATCTCAAGCCAGTATTTGTGGCTCTACCCTTTCTCTTATGGCAGCAGGTGTGCCTATTAAAAGACCGGTAGCAGGTATATCAGTTGGGCTTGTTACAGGAGATACAGATGATGACTTTGTGCTTCTTACAGATATACAAGGTTTAGAAGACTTTTTTGGAGATATGGACTTTAAGGTGGCAGGTAGCCATAAAGGTATTACAGCTATACAAATGGACATAAAAATAGATGGTTTAACACCAGATATTATAAAACAATCTTTACAAAAAACTAACGAAGCTAGACAATATATATTAAATGAAGTTATGTTAAAGGCTATTGATGAACCTAGAGAATATCTTTCTAAATATGCTCCTAAAATAGGATTTTTACAAATAGACCCTGAAAAAATGGCAGAAGTAATAGGACCTAGAGGTAAAACTATTAATAAAATATTGGAGCAAACAGGCGTTGATAAAATTGACACAGAAGACGGTGGAAGAATATTTGTATCATCTAATGACCAAGAAAAAATAGATAAAGCAATATCTATTATAAAAGCTATAACTAATGACCCAGAAGTAGGAGAAATATTTACAGGTAAAGTTGTAAGAATATTAAATTTTGGTGCTTTTGTAGAAATTGCACCAGAAAAAGAGGGACTAGTGCATATATCAAAACTTTCTAAAGAGAGAGTGGCAAAGGTAGAAGACGTTGTAAATATTGGAGATGAAGTTATAGTTAAAGTTACAGAAATAGATGAACAAGGGAGAATAAATTTATCTATAAAAGATGCTTTAAGCTAAAAATTAAAATATAGTATAATAAATATAACAAGCCTTATAGTAAATCTATAGGGCTTATTATAAAATTTAAAAAATAACTATTAATTATAATATAAAAATTTTAGGGCAAAATAAAATATTATAATTAACGAAGGAGAAAATTATGTTTGATACAATAAAATTAGAAAATGGAGTGTCTATTGTTATGGAGCAAATATCTTCTGTACGTTCTGTAGCTTTAGGTATATTTATAAAAAATGGCTCTATTAATGAAACACCTAAAAATAATGGGATATCACATTTTATTGAGCATATGCTATTTAAAGGAACAGCTAAAAGAACAGCTAAAGATATAGCAGAAGAAATAGATAATATAGGAGGGCAATTAAATGCCTTTACATCTAAGGAGTATACTTGTTACTATGCTAGGGTGTTAGATACTCATATAGATACAGCTATAGATGTTTTAACAGATATGATTTTTAATTCAAAATTTGACAATTTAGAAATAGAAAAAGAAGCTAAAGTAATATTAGAAGAAATAAGTATGTATGAAGATACTCCAGACGATGTAATATTTACTAAATTACAAAAAGAAATATGGAAAGATTCTCCTTTAGGATATAGTATTTTAGGGAGTAAAGAAAATGTATCTAGCTTTAAACACAAGGATTTTGTTGACTATATAAACGAAAAATACGTTGGGGAGAACATTGTAGTAGCTATAGGTGGTAGCTTTGATAGGGAAAAAGTTTTAGATATTATAAAGCAAAAAATGATAAATATGCCAAAAGGAAAACCTAGTGTAGATGCAGATAAAAAATATATTTACACGCCTAGCAGAACTAAAATATATAAAGATATAGAGCAATTACACCTTGCTTTAGTTTTTGAAGGAATATCTATAAAAGATAAGTATAATTACAGTATGAGCTTATTAAGTACTATAATAGGTGGTGGTATGAGCTCCATATTATTTCAAAAAGTAAGAGAACAATATGGACTTGCATATTCTATATATGCTTATAATAATGGATATATAAACAATGGACTTTTTAATATTTATGTAGCTCTTAATAAAGAACAGTTAGATAAAACTATTAATATAATATACAAAGAAATAGAGCAATTAAAAAGGAATAAAATAACAAAAGAACAAATAGAAAAGACTAAGGAACAGCTAAAAAGTAATTATATAATGGGGCTTGAAAACACATATAATAGAATGTCTAGTATTGGTAGGTCAAAAATTTTAATAGATAAAATAAAAACTCCTGATGAAATAATACAAGAGGTAGATTTAATACAAAAAGAAGATATAGATTATCTTATAGACAAAGTTTTTAATATGGACAAAATGAGTATATCTTTAGTTGGAAAAGTAGATGACATAAAAATAGAAACATTGTAACATAAATTTAATATAAATGGGTAAACTATATTTGATAGCATAATAAAATTTGCTATATTAAACATTCTTATTTTTAAGGAGGTATTTTTATGCAGAATAGACCTTTAGATTGGACAATACTTACACTTGTAGTAATAGGGGCTATAAACTGGGGACTTATTGGGTTTTTTAAATTCGATTTAGTTGCAACATTATTTGGTGGTATGGACTCTATGGTAAGTAGAATTGTTTACGCTTTAGTTGGACTTGCCGGTTTATATTGTATAACTTTATATGCTAAAATAGGGAATGCAAAATCTATGGCAGCTAGATAAATTATGTTATTAACATTTTAATTTTAATTAAGAAAAATAAAGAGAGATTTTTTACACAGGTTTCTCTTTATTTTTTAATATAATAAGGCTTTAATTATATTTTAAAGGAGAAATTATGAAATATAATAATATTAAAATTGCAAAAT
Source organism: uncultured Tyzzerella sp. (assembly GCF_963558545.1). Taxonomy (NCBI): domain Bacteria; kingdom Bacillati; phylum Bacillota; class Clostridia; order Lachnospirales; family Lachnospiraceae; genus Tyzzerella; species uncultured Tyzzerella sp. The sequence goes on from NZ_CAUWHO010000049.1 coordinate 7,857, forward strand.
TTATAAACAGAAAAAATAGGTTTATATCAGAAATAGAAATAGATAATAAAATAGAACTATGCCACGTTAAAAATACTGGTAGATGTAAAGAGTTATTAATAAAAGGTGTAGATATATTTGTACAAGAAAATAATAATATAAATAGAAAAACTAAATATTCTCTTATATGTGTAAAGAAAGGTAATATACTAGTAAATATAGACAGCCAAATACCTAATTATGTTGCAAAAGAAGCAATAGAGAGTGGTATTGTAAAGGAAATAAAAGATATAACAACTATTAAGCAAGAGGTAAAGTATAAAAATTCTAGATTTGATATGTATTTTGAAACAAACAAGGGTAAAAAAGGTTTTATAGAAATAAAAGGGGTAACTTTGGAAGATAATGGTATAGTTAAATTTCCAGATGCACCATCGGAAAGAGCTATAAAGCATATTAATGAGCTAATAGAGGCTAAAAAAGAAGGATATGAAGTGTATATACTATTTGTTATACAATTAAAAAATGTAAAACATTTTGAGCCTAATAAAGAAACCCACTATAAATTTTATGAGACATTAAAATATGCTAGAGATAAGGGAGTACATATTTTAGCTTATGATTGTTTTGTAAGTTATGATGAAATTATTTTGAAAGATAATGTAGATGTAATAATAGATTAGTAAACAAATGTATTTATAGGAATATATTATTAATAAGTATATTATTGGAGATGGTTTGTTTGGCTAAACATTGTAGATATTTATTATCCTTAAAAACATTAATAGGGATAATATTAGCATCTATAGGACTTGGTATGTTGTTAGTTTTAATTATACCTTGGTGGGGATATATATTAGCACTTGGCTTATTTATAGGTGGACTATGTTTAATATTTTTTAATAAATAAAACTCCTTTACATATAGGGAGTTGAGGTTGTAGACAAAGTCTACAACCTCTTCAAAAAAATAACAAGTTTATTTTTTGATATAATCTAGGGTAGAAAAGCTGATTTCTTCACACAAGGGCTAAAGCCACTTGAAATCTAGCTTTTTACACAATCCGAGGCAAAGCCACGTATTGTGATTAAAATTTTTATACCCTATAAATAGGATATAAAAATGAAAAATAATTTGATTTAATAATATTTTTCTTTTAATAAATAAAACTCCCTTATATATAGGGAGTTTTATTTATTAAATACAATAAGATATGATTAATGTTTTAGTTATTGTATACATTACAAATTTCATATTTTAAATCATTTTGGCTAGCTCTTATTTTTAAATATTTATAATTACTTAAATTGTTAGGGTCAGGGTTAGTTAAGCCATTTAATGTAATGTATCTAACACCATCTTTAACATATACATTGCTTTTATCAGATACAGCAGATACAACTATTACTTTTTTGCCTGTTTGAGCTACAAAGTCTTTTAATATTTTGTGTAAAAGTTCATTTTCTTTCTTGCCTTTTAGACTATTATTTTTATCCCATATATTTTTATCCATATTTATAAGAATGTTGTTTTTGCTTTGGTTTTGTAAATAGCTTTGTAGCCATCTCCATTGGTCTGGGCTTTCTGTACGCATAACACCACTCTTTGTAGCAAGGTTTATAATAGATAAATTGCTTGTATTTGTAGTGTTATATTTATTGTCCCAAGATACAGTAGGAACACCAGTATTTATATCATCTAATTTGGTAGGACCAGCAAAAACAATAGCTCTAGCATTATTTTTCATAACATTTACACTATCTTGTAAAACTTTTTTAGAGTTTTGATGAGGTTTATTGTCAGTTTGCCCAAAAACATTAATATCTTCTTCTTCACTAGTAGGGGTAACTTGGCTTATATTTTGGTTAAGTGGGTCTTTATAAGAGTTTGTAAGTACACCACCATCAGTTCTTTTGTTCATAGAGTTTATAGCATCTATATATATAGTGCCACTTTCTTTAGCCGTTGTTGTTTGTGTAGCAACATATATTTTGTCTATTCTAACAGGATAAGCCACATCATCAGGTATAGGCACATTAGCAGTAACCCAGTCTTTAGATGTCATTTCATTTAAAATAGGTAAAACATATTCTTTATTATTTTTGTCTTTAAGAACCATTTTTACCATATTGCCACTACCATCTCCTTTAATTTGCATTTGTATAGCGTTAGGAGAATCTTTTAATGTTATTGGTTGTCTTTCAAAACAAACATAACTAGCTTGAGGTGTAGAAACGTTTTCTTTAAAATTGTAACTTAATAAAAGACTATTTTTACCGTCATATGCAGCAGCATTTGTTATTCCAGCACCACCAGATACTGTTTTATCTGCAGGGAAGTACATCATAAATAAGTTTCTTTTTTCCTCAAAAGATGTAATAGATGAAGGGCTACTACCTATAGCTATAGTAATAGATGCACTAAATCCATTATATGTTGCAGTTAAGATAGCAGTACCTTCTCCAACTGCATAAAAAGTGTTATTTTTTATATAACCTAAATTTTCATTATCAACACTCCAAGAAACTGATGAAGCATCAATAATTTTGGAAAAACCATCATTGTTTGTAGCCTCTACAAAAAGAGGGGTATTTTCTCCAATATATAAAGATGTATTATTAGCTTTAGGTATTATAGAATTAAAAGCCTCCATAACTTTAAAGCTAACTTGACCTGTAACACCATTTGGATAAGTTGCATTTATAGTTATATCCCCTGGAGTGTTACATAAAAAGTATGAGCCATTTATAGTACCAATACTTTCATCTTCAAATGTAAATGTAACTTGTGCAGGGTCTATATCAACAGGGTTTTTATTAGCATCTATACCTGTAACTTTTAAGCTATAAGTTAAGCCAGATATAATAGAATCATCAGATTTTTTATCTACACTAACCAATAAAGAGGCTAAATCTCCAGGAGGATTAGTAGATTTAACACCAATAGCATTAGGTACAAGTCTAGGTGATTTATCAGAAACATCATTTACTATTTTTACATCTTTGCTACCTTCTTCTCTTAAGGCCACAGTTGTAGAGCCACCACCGTCAAGGTGTATTGCATCATACGCACCATATTCTAATAATATATTAGCCATTTCGCTATGAGTAGCACCCGTACTTTTTCCTCTGCCGTCAACAGCTATAAGTATAAGTTTATTTTTTTCTTTATTTACGCCAACAGCGCTACGAGGGTTTCTAGAATTTGGAGATATAGACATACCAGTAGATATAGGTTTGCCATTTCTTAATATTTCACCACCAGCAGATATACCTGTCATTACATCAGATATATTTTTGCCATCTCTAAAAACAAATTTATAACTTTCTGTAAAAGTAAGATTATCTCCTACATTAAACAATGCTAATTTTTCAGATGCAGTTGCTTTATCCATAACTATAATATAGCCATTTTCTGGAATTTCCACAACTTCTCCAGCACCAGCCTTTTTAACTATTTTTTTATCTTCAACAACTATTTTAAAAAGATTTTTGTTTCTTTTATCTAAATCGGTAGTGTTAGTTATTACACTTCTATCAAAATATATAGGAGTTTTAAAATCTGTTATTTTATTTTTAGCTTGTAAATTTAAAGATACTTTTTCGTTATATAATCTTAAATTAGATTTTATATAGTCTATAAAGGCATTGCCATATTTATCTAAAAATATCCCAGCATATTTATTAGAAGAAGAATTATAATAATTTTGTGCTTCATTAACATTTCCATCTACTATTATTTGTCCCATACTAGAGCCAGGATTACCAGAGCCAAAAAAGTCGGCATTTATACCTGCGATAGCATTATTTTCTTTTGTAAGAGCTTCTACATTTTTTTTAAGTCCGTGCTCTGTTACAGAGTCTAATATTTCTATATCTATATTAGGATTTTTTAAATCTGCTATTAGGACATAAACATCTTTCCAACCAGATTTGTAAAGACGTTCGCTTTTTTCATAAGTAAGCCCATCTGTTAAAGTTTGAACTTCTTTATCTACATATAAAAGGTTAGAATCTGCAAAAACATTTTTAGTAATAAATGTAGATAAGCTTAAAGCAAAAGCTAAGGTGTATGTTAAAAATTTCTTTTTCATAATTTCCTCCTAAGGTTTTGTTATTCAGTTTTTTCAGAAATTGTTTGTGTTGTAATCTCTTTATCTGGGTCTGTATTTCCGTAGAAAAACTCATCAACAATACTTTTAACACCGTTGTTATCTAATAAATAATAAGATAAATTATCTATCATTTGTGTAGTTCCAGGTAAAGTAGATGTTTTCATTTTTTCAGGTTTAATATTAGGTATACTATTTAAATATTTAGGAAAATCAGATATACTAAAGTCTGTTTCTACATATTTTATAACGTTTAAAGATATTTCGCCTAAATTTTTCATTAAAGTTTCTTTATTTAAAACTTGGGTAATAAATTGTTGGATAAACTGTTGTTGTACTTCAACTCTTTGTAGGTCTTGTCTAGCATAACCTTTTCTAAAACGGACTAAGCCTTCTGCTGCTTTTCCATCTAAAAGCTGAGAACCTTCTTTAAGATTTATATATAAATCTTGTGTAGGGTCACTATACTTAAGCCCACCTTTTGGAACATCAAAATATATCCCACCGACAGCATCTACAATAGACCTAAAGGCGTTTAAATTTACTTTAACGTAATAGTCTATTTTTATACCTAACATAGATTCTATTGTTGTTTTTACACCTTCCATACCGCTACTTTTGGTATATGCATATATAGAATTTGCTTTCATATGGCTAGGAATATGTCTATTTATACTTCTCATATTTTCTAAATCTTTGCCACTATATGAAATATATGTATCTCTAGGTATAGATATTAAGTTTATTTGCCCAGTTGTACTGATAAAACTAGCAACCATTAAAACATCTGTTAAATTTTCTGCTTCATCTACACCAGCTACTAAAACGTTTGTTCTAACAGGAGGAGTAAAGATACCATTAGATTTTTGTTCTGTTTGTTGTTTTATTTCTTTTTCTGTAATAAGGCTAGAATCTCTTTGTTTTGAAGGGTCGTAGGCAGGCTCTGCTTTTAAAAACTTATATCCAAAAAATACGAATAATAAGCATATTAAAAGTACGCTAAAAACACTAAAAAAAGTTGAAAAAAATCTCTTTCTATATACAATATCTAAATTTCTCATAAGTTAAGCTCCTAAAATATTAATAAGATAAAGTATATCAAAATATATGTTATTTTTCAAGATTAAAAGAGTTTTTTTTACAATTTATTAAAATTTGTAATATGTTTGTAATTTATAAAAATTTAATTATTTTAGTATTTTATACATAAAAATATGCAATCAATAATTGTGTAAATATAAAACAAAACCCTAAAGATAAACATCTTTAGGGGTAATTTTTAATTTAATATTAAAATAATATTATTGGCTAGCTCTACCATATTTTTTGTTGAATTTATCAACACGTCCACCAGCATCAAGTAAAAGTTTTTGGCTACCAGTATAATATGGGTGACATTTAGAACAAACCTCAACACGAATTTCTTCGTTTGTAGAACCAGCTACAAACTCGTTACCACAGTTACATTTTACTTTAGCTTGAAAGTATTCTGGATGAATTCCTTCTCTCATTGTAAAACACCTCTTTCTAAAAAAATTGAGATACATTTTGGCATCTCTCCATTAAAATAACAAATAAATTATAGCATATAAGATATTACATTGCAATAATTTTTTATATTATTTTAATATTTGGATATAGGCTTATATAAAATTTAGTTTATATCTGTTTTTTGAAGTATCTTGAAAAATTCTGTATTGTTTTTTGTAGATTTTAACATAGATAAAATTTTTTCTGTTATATCTATATTTTGTGATTGGCTGTTACCAAATAGCTTTCTAATTTGGTAAGAGGAATCTAAGTATTCTTTATTTAGTAGCAGTTCTTCTTTTCTTGTACTAGATTTAGATATATCAACAGCAGGGAATATACGTCTTTCTGCTATTTTTCTATCTAAAACAAGCTCCATATTACCAGTACCTTTAAATTCTTCAAATATAACATCGTCCATTTTACTACCAGTATCTATAAGGGCAGTTGCAAGTATTGTAAGGCTACCACCTTCTTCTATATTTCTGGCAGCACCAAAAAACTTTTTAGGCATATATAAAGTAGCAGGGTCTAAGCCACCAGATAGTGTCCTACCACTAGAAGGTGTTAAAATATTGTATGCTCTTGATAATCTTGTTATACTATCTAATAAAATTACTAAGTCTTTGCCTTGCTCTGCTAATCTTTTACCACGTTCTAGTACCATTTCTGCAACACGTCTATGGTGGTCTGGCTGCTCATCAAATGTAGAGTATATTACTTCTATATTATTACCTATAATAGAGCGTTGCATATCTGTAACTTCTTCTGGACGTTCATCTATTAAAAGAACAAGAAGATGTACTTCTGGGTGATTTTTTATTATGGAATTTGCAATAGATTTAAGCAAAGTAGTTTTTCCTGTTTTAGGAGGAGCAACTATCATACCACGTTGCCCTTTACCTATGGGACATACAATATCTATAATTCGTCCTGCTAGGCCGCTTTGTCCTATTTCTAGTGTTAGTTTTTCTTCTGGATATATAGGTGTTAATTTTTCAAAATTAGGCCTAGACACTATGGACATAGGAGAATCGCCATTAACTGTTTTTACAAAAAGAAGTGCAGAAAATTTTTCGTTTTCTTTAGGTATTCTTAATGTTCCAGTTAGGTAGTCGCCAGTTTTTAAATTAAATCTTCTAATATGTGTAGGTGAAACATACACATCATTTGAGCCAGATAGATAATTATTGCTTCTTAAAAATCCATACCCGTCAGATAATACTTCTAGTATACCCTCGGCAGATATACCACTATCAAGCTCCTTTAAATAAGATGCTTTGTCTAGCTTGTCAAAATTGTTATTACAATGCTTGTCCAATTCTTCTTTATTAGGTGATAAATCTTGGTTATCATTTTTGTTAAGATTATTTATTATTTCAATAAGTTCATTTTTTTTGTAAGTTGCAATAGATTTTATATTATTTTCTTTAGCTATATTTCTAAGCTCTGCTAAAGTTAGACTATTATAATCCATAATTCCTCCTAGTTAATATTTGGAATAATAAGTTTTTGACCAGGCTTTAAAACACTATTTTCTTTAAGTCCGTTAGCATCTAATATTTTTTGGAAATGGCTACCATTTCCATATACTTTTTTGCTAATATTCCAAATGATATCTCCTTCTTTAACAATATATTCAGTAGATTTAGAAGTATTACTATTATTTTCTGGCTTGTTAGAAATATTAGAAGGTTTAGTTGTTGGTTGAGTTTTTTCTTCAGTGTTATTAGGTTGTTGTACACCAATTTGAGATTTTAAATCTTCATTTTCTTGTTTTAGTGCGGATATTTCACTTTTTAAAGAGTCTTCCATAATTTTATTTTCTTCAGCTTTTTTAGTATCTAATAGCTCTTGTACTTGAGCTTTTGCTTCAGTAAGTTCTTTTTTTGTATAAATTAAGTTTAATGCTAAAAAAGCAGTAGATATAGTTAAGACAATAATTATGGAAAAAGATATAACTCTGCCTATTATAGAAGGAGAATTGTCCTCGTACTCATCATAATCATCATCAAAAAACTCTTTACCGTATTTTTCTATGTTTCTTCTATACGGGTTATTGTTTTGAGATTTTGGTCTTTTTTTGTAGCTATCATTTATATTTCCTAAAGATTTTCTTTGTTTTTTAGATTGGTAATTATCATAGTCGTCTTCATAATCATCTTCATCATAATTTTCTTCATCATCATAATCATCGTCAAATTGGTCATTATCATATTCTTCATATTCTATATTAAAATCTGAATTATTATTTTTTTCATCTTCGTTATCATTTTCTAAAATATTTTTAACTAATCTTTTTGTAAAATCTTCATTATAAAGTTGTTTAGATTTTATATTATCTTTATCCTTACTGGACATATTAATCCTCCTAAAGTTTATATTT
>NZ_CAUWHO010000050.1:0-14675 GCF_963558545.1 uncultured Tyzzerella sp.
ATTTAAAATGGTATATAATCTATTAAAAAATTCTTATAAATTATATGAAAATAAAAATATAGAATTTAAAGATATATTATATTGGATAGACAATTTAGAAAATGAAAAATTTATTGTAAATATATATCCTATTGCCTCTTCAGATAGTAACAATATATTTGAATTAGGCTATATAGATGAAAATTTGATAAATATATATTATACTATTGATTTTTATAGTTCAGGTGTTATAAATGAAAAAAATAATGATTCTTATGGAAATTATGATGTATCATCTTATAAAGAAGTAGGTAATTTTATATTAGATATTAACACAAGAAAGGAAATAAATTTATCGGATTTTATAGAAATAGATAAAAGATTTATAGAATATAAAATAGAAGATGGTATTACAGATTATAATACAGAAGCATTGGTTGAATATAAAAATTGTAAAGATGCGTTTAAGATATATATTAATGAAGAAGATAAAGATAACTATCATTATGAAAGTTTAGATGAGGTATTAGAAAAATTAAAAAATGATGAATATACTTGGTATTTAGACGAAAATAAGAATTTAGTATTTATATTAAATGATGGATTTAATTATGTGAAATTTAAAGTAGATTATGAATTTATAAAACCATTATTAAAAGATAAATATAAGTATTTTTAAAATCAAGACTAATAAATATATAAGAAACTTAAATTATTGTACTAATTTTTAATTTGTGAAATATAATTATGCTATCAATTAATAATTAAAAATATTATTTTAAGGAGAAAAATATGGAAGAAGAATATAAAAAACATATAAAACACCCAAGCTTTAAAAGTATAATAGAGTATGACTTTAATTTTGAAGAATATATGGAAAAAAGGCTTAAAGATATAAAAGATATAGAAGAAAGAAAATTTACAGACAAATATGTAAAAGATGTGTTTTCAAAAATAATAGAGTCTACAGAGAAAAAATATGAAATGTTAGAACAAAGTGTATATGATGAATTTAAACTATTAGATGAAAAATATGGTATAAATATAACATTAACTAAAAAAGATGATTTTTCATATACAAATGATACTTTGTTTCCTATGTGTAAAGAAGATTTAGAAGAAAATATAGTTACATTAGATGATGCACTTAATAATAATAAATATATAAAAACTGTATTTTTTGAAGGTAGCGAAAAAAATATGCAAGAGTTTAAAAATAAAGTTGTTGAAGGTAAGTTATATATAGAAAATGAAACATATAACTGTAAATTTAAAATATTAAGAGCTAAAAGATATTTTGAAAAAATATCAAACTTATATGAACTATTTAATTATAACTACATACTTTGGACAACAGTAAATATGGCTTTTGTAGATAGATTATATGATATATATTTAGAAGAAATAGAAGAAGATATAAATATAAATTTAGAAAAAAGTATTATAAAAAGTGTAGATGTAAACTTTAATAAACTAAAGTTAGATACATTTACAAATATAAATGAAAATTTAATACCTATATGGAATGTAGAAGAAATAAATTTAAATAGTGCAGAGTTTATGAAACCATTTTTAGATGAAAAATACTATGAACATAACATAGAACTAAAAGAGTATGGATTAGAAAATGGATATTTATTAGGAATAAATGATGATATATATTCTTTAAAATTAGAAGAAGATAAAATAATAGTAAAGTCTACTGTAGAAACATTTGAAAACTGGATAGCATATAAAATAGTAAATAAAGAGCCAATAAAAAGTATAGGTTATGACTATGATATGTTAAACAATAAAAAGAAAGAAAATTTTACAAGAAGATATTTAACTAATAATAGGATAACATTAAAAACAGAGTTTGATTATATAAGAAGAATAAATGAACTATCAATAGAAAAGTATATTGAGTATGCAGGGTATGAAATATTATCAAGTGAATACATAAGTAAATTTGAAATATATGAAAATGATATGAATTTATTTGAAAAAGAAAATGTGTTTGCATATGATGATAGAAAAATATTACTATTTAAATTTAAAGTTTTAGATAAAAATTGTTACTTTACAGATTCAATAATAAGATTTGTAATATCACAAATACAATTAGAGGAAAATGATTATAAATGTATAGGAGTTACTGAAGATTATAAAGTACCAAAAATAATAAAAGAAGAAATATATTAGGAGAAGTTATGAATTATGTATGGGAAGTAGCTATAAAAGCAGATAAAAGTAATATAAAAAGAGAAAATTTAAAGTATAAGCCAACAAGATATGGAAGTCCATATATGGAAGTAGCATTTGAAAATATAAATGCAAGAGAAATAGAAGAACAAGTAGTAGAAGTAAATCCACTATATAGATTTCAAAATGTCTTTATGGAACTATTTGATATAAATTTAGAAAAATATAAAGATATGAGAGAATATTTTTTTGATATATTTATGCAGTATATGATACAGCTAGATTTAAGACAAGGATATAGTAAAAAAGAATATTATTATAAATTTATATTAAAAGAAATATTAAATAAATTTTATAGTGAACAAAACATAGAAGCAATAAAATGTTTTAAAAAAGAAGAAATATACTTAATATTTTGTTATGTCGTAAGATTATATAATTGTGGAAGTTCAGTATTTTTATTTAAGCAAATAATGAGGGGGTTGTACAGAAAATCCATAGTATATGCAAGTAATGACTATGTAGATGAATATTTAATATACATAGGAAGAAAAGAAACAGAAGAAGAAATAAAAAAGATAAAATTTATAGTAGGAATGTTTTTACCAGTAAGTTTTAAAGTACATTTATTTTGGGAAAATCACTTTGGAATAATAGATGTAGACGAAACAATGGAAATAGATGAAATAGCATTATTTTAGGGTAGGTAAAAAGTATGATTAAAAAACTAGAATCAAAGTATTCTTTATTAGATGATAAAGTGTTTAAACTATTTATGGAAGATAAAGAAGTAGCAAAAGAAGTAATAGAAATATTAATAAATAAGGAAATAGAAGATTTAGAATACATAGATACAGAAAAAGAAATATTAGGATTAGGGTTAGAGAGAACAATAAGATATGATGTTATGTAAAGATAATAAAGATAAATATTATGATGTAGAATTACAAGTAGTATTACAAAAAGATTTATTAGAGAGATTTAGAGTATATCAGTCAGTATTGGATAAATATACTTTAAGGAAAGGAGAAAAAGAGTATGGAAAATTAAGAGAAACATATATAATATTTATATGTGATTTTGACTTTTTTGGAGATGGTTTGGAAGAATACAATATAGTAAATTATTGTATAGAAAATAAAAAAATATGTAATGATAAAAGTAATAAAAAAATAATAAATTTAAAAGCCAAAAATATAGAAAATAAAAGTATAGAAGAACTAATAAATTTATTTAAAAATAAAGAATATAATGAAAATAATGAGAAAATAATTAAACTAGTAGAAAGATTTAAAATAGTAACCAATAGTGAAGTCTTTGTTAGGAGGTATGATGTTATGATGACAAAAGAAAGATTACTAATTGAACAAGGAGTACAACAAGGAATAAAACAAGGAGTACAACAAGGAATAAAATATGAAATAAAAGCTTTGAAAAAATTTGGCATAAAAGAAGAAGATATAATAAAAACAATTAAAGAAGATTACAACTTAACAGATGAAGAAGTAAGAGAGTATTTAAAAGAAAGGTAGAAAGAAATGGGAAAAGGTTATATATTTAATCCAAGTAGTGAAAAGAAAGAATTAAATAAATACTATAAAAAGATTTAGAATTAATGACATTATATAAGTTAATAGAAATATGTAGAAAAGAACAAATAATAAGTGGAATAATAAACCCTATGGATAAAGAAGAATTAATAAGAATTATTTTAAGATATAGGGGTGGATATGAGGGGCTACTTATAAAAAGTGAAAATAAAGATGGTAAAGAAAGACTTGAAAAGTTAATAAAAAATACAAAAACTTTTTATGAAAATAACTTATTAAACTATAATTCTAAAATAATAGTATATGAAAATTTAGCTACAAAATTTTATGATAATATAACCTTAAAATATAATGAAGCCTTTATAAATACAAATGCAATAGTAGTAAGTAATAACAAAATATGTGGAATATTTAATGTAGAACAAAAAGGAGAAGATAAAGATAAGTTATATTTAACTAAAAGTAAAGAAATAGAGTGTATAGAAAGTGAAACAAAAGATTATAAAATACTTTTTATGGAAAAAGAAACATCTGAAAAGGTATTTAAAGTATATAATGGAAGTATAGGAATAAACATAGTTACAAAATTTTATAGTATGCCACTACTTACATTTGAAGTAAGAAAGTTAATAAAAGTAAGTATGCCATTAGCAATAGATTTTGGAACAGTAAATACAACAGTAGGACTATATTTAGATGAAAACTATTTTGAAGAAAGAGAATGTAGTTTAAACAAAAACAATGTAAACTATGTAACATTTTATGATATAGAAAATAATTATAAGGAAATGCCCATATTTCCAAGTGTAATAGCAATAAATCAAATAAAAGAAGATGGACGAGTAGATTACTTATTGGGATATGAAGCAGAAAATCTATCAAATGAAAGTTATATAGATTAAAGCTTTTGTATATTTTATGATATAAAAAGATGGATATCAGACTATGAAAAAGAAGAAGAAATATATGATAAAACAGGAAAGCGTACCTTTATAAAAAGAAAAGATATGATAAAGGCATATTTTGATTATTTATTAGAATAAGCTACAAACTATTTTAAAATAGAAATAGAAGAAATACATATGTCAAGTCCAGTAAAACAAAAATTTTTGTTTAATAAACTATTTAAAGAATTGTTTGAAGAAAAAATACTACCACCAGAAGAAAGCATAGATGAAGGTATGGCAGTATTATATAGTATTATTTCTGATATGATAAAACAAAATAAATATTCAGATGATAAGGAATATAACTCATTAATAATAGACTGTGGAGGAGGAACAACAGATGTATGTAGTTGTATATTTAAAATTTTAGACAATAAAGTATCATACAATATAAATATAACAACAGCATATGAAAATGGAGATACAGACTTTGGAGGAAATAACTTAACATATAGAATAATGCAAATATTAAAAATATGTATAGTAAATAGTTTAAATAGTGAAGTGTGTATGAAATTTAAAGATATTTTAAATAGTTTTGATTTAGATACATTTAGGTATGTAGATAATAATGGAGTTAAAAAGTTTTATGAGTTAATAGAAAAAGAATATGAAAAAGCAGAAAAAGTATTACCTACAAAATTTAAAAACTTTGAAAGTTTAAGTAAAGAAGAATATTACAAAGTAAGACATAATTTTTACTATTTATATACAACAGCAGAAAAATTAAAAAAATTATTTTATAGTAAATTAGGAACATTAAAAGTATTAGTAAGTTGTAATGAAAAAGAAGAAGTAGATGAAAATACAGAACTTTTAGTGTTAGAAAAATGGCGATTGTCTGAAAATACAAGTAAAGGGCTTGAAATAATAAAGGAAACACCAAATATAATGTTTAATATATTTGAAATAGAAGTAATATTAAAAGCAGATGTATATAATATAATAAGTAAGTTTATGGAAAATATGCCAGTAGGAAATAAATTTAGTATAATAAAATTAACAGGACAATCTTGAAAAATAGAATTATTTAGAGATAGTTTAAAAGAGTATATACCTGGAAGGTATATACAGTTTAAAAGAACAGATAAAGATATAAGTAATAACTTTGATTTGAAAATGACGTGTATAGATGGATGTATAAAATATTTATATGATAAAAGGCACGGATTAGCAAAGGTGGAGCTAAAAACAGAAGTACCAGCATTGCCATATCAAATAGTAGGATATACACATAGAGATACAGAAGTAGAATTAATAAAAGCATTTGATAAAGATGGAGAAGTAAGAAGCATATCAAGAAATATAACAGATTTAACATTAAAGTTATACTTAAAAGATGTAGAAAATAATGAAAAATATAGTTATACAATACCATTAAAAAAACAAGACTTTAAATATATAGAAAAAAGTGAAATATTAAATGAAACAAATGGTAAAGTAAAACAAAGTTTAACAGATGATATAGTTGAATATGAAGTAAGATTTTTTGTATGGAGTGAGCCAGAAAATATAGGATTTAAAGTAGTACCAATATACAGAGAAAAGGAAAATTTATATATAGGGCTTGAAAAATTTATAAACTATGAAAATGAAAGTTGGATAAATAACTTTTTTGATGGTTTGAAATAAAGAATAAAAGAAAGGAGTGAAGAAATGGAATATTTATACCCAAACTTTGAAAGACATAGCATATTGAAAAAAGAACTTTTAAACTCGGTAAGAGATTATAGTATAGAATATTTAAAAGTAAAATATGAAAAATATACAAAAGGAATAATAACAGGGTTTGAAATAAAAGTAATAGAAGATAAATATATAGAAATATCAAAAGGAATAGCTAAGTTTGAAGAGTTTATATATATAGCAGAAAAAGAAGCAAAAATAAAGTATAGTGAAACGAATAAATATAAAAGCTTGAAAATAATACTTGAAAAAGATACAAGAATAAGAGATTATGATAAATATAAATTAAGCTATAAATTAGATGAAAATTTAGAATTAAGAGAAAATGAACTAGAAATATGTAGATTTAAACTAATGGAAGGGTTTGATTTAAGAGATAAACATAAAAGTTTTGAAGATATAGAAACAGAGTTTGATACAATAAACTATGTAAATGCAACGTGGTCTGGAAAAGAAAGAGAAGCTATAAGTCCATATATAACAAAAAGATTTGGAAAGGAAGGGATGGAAAGTAAGTTAGAAAATATGGAAGATATAGTGTTCTGTTATATGTGTATAAATGAAGAAAAGCCATTAAATATAGAATTAATAGAGAAGTATATAAAAAATAGACAAAATATAAATAAAGAAAAACTAACAAAAGAAGAAATATTTAAATATTTAGCTATGACATTAAATGATATAAAAAATAAAAAAGTAAGTAAAGAAAGCTATTTTGAAGAAAATAAAATATTGATATTGTAATATTAAAGGCAGGATAAAAAATATCCTGTCTTTTTTTATTGTAAAAAATGTATATTAATTGTAATAAATGAGTTAAAGTGTTATATTTAAAGAAAAGGCAGTTGGTAATATTTTGTTATTTTAAGAAAGAAAGTGATTATCAAATGCAGGATAATAAATTTTTGTGAAATTTTTAAATTTATAGGGATAATTAATTGTTTTGCAATTAGTTATCCCTTATTTATTTTAAAAAATCCAATAATTATAAGGTGTAGGTCACCACCTCATATCTCTAACCTTTTAAATTTTAATTTTAAATTGAAAGATTGGAGGAAAGAGATATGAAAAAGAAAGAAATAGTTATTAATGGTAAAGTTGTAGAAGTAAATGATGAATTTTATAAAGAATATATGAGATTAGAAAACAATGAAAAGTACATAAATAGAAAGGAGCAAAAGAAAGGTTTATTTTATTATAATTCATTAGATACAGAAGAAATGTTGGGAGAAGAAATAATATCAAATCCAAATGAAATATCTGTTTTTGATGAAGTTATGAAAAATATTGAAATAGAAAGTCTAAAAAAAGCAATAGAAACCCTTAATAAAAAAGAAAGAATTATAATTGATTTGTTGTTTTTTAAATTTCTTAATGAAATTGAAGTAGCAAAAATATTGAAAATGAGTAATCAAAATGTAAATTATTTAAAGAAGAAAATACTGAAAAAAATTATATAAAATTTTAAAAGAAAAAATATAAAATATTGTTTAAAATGCTGAAAATAAAAAAGTTTTAAAATTTTATTTGGAAAATTAAAAAAAGTTTACCTAAAGAAGTAAGGGGCTATTTTTAAATAAGCCTAAATTGAACATTGAAAATAGAATAACCAAATGTTTAAATACAAAACAATGTTATAAGAGCAACAAAAGAGATACGCCAAGACTTGTTATAAAAAACAAAGAGCGAAAAAAATATCTGTTTAAAAATAACTTAAAAGGTTAAAGTTATATTGCGAAGAAGATAGCATTTATTAAAGATACTTCCGTTTAGCTACAGGTTATCCCAATAGGAACGGCTAGGTAAGAACCACCTAGATGTACTGCCGAAGGACATATGAAACAGACAAAACCATCTGTTGTTTAAACATTTGCCTTTTAGTACATAACTATGTATTAGTTATTGTACATTACATAACTATGTATTAGTTATTGTACATTACATAACTATTAAATAGTTATTGTAAGTTACTTTGGGAAGTAGGGTCGAATTAAAGTAACAAAATTAATAAAAAATTAAAAGTTAAAATGTTATAGATATAAAAGGCTAGATTTCTAAATAATATAAATTTTAAAATCTAGCCTTTATAAAAAATAGGAGGTGTTTAATGTAAATGAAATATGTGTAAAACGAGGAGAAATATATTATGCTAACTTAGATGGAGCAAAATGTAGTGAAGAAAAAGGAATTAGACCAGTATTAATTATACAAAATGACATAGGAAATAAATATAGTAATACAACAATAGTAGCACCTATAACAAGCAAAATAAACAAGACTAAATTACCAACACACATAATAATAAAAAATAAAATATTATTAAATTCATTAGTAATGTTAGAACAAATAAGAACATTAGATAAAAATAGATTAGGAAGTTGTATTGGCAATTTAGATTGCAAAGATATGGAAAAAGTAAATGAATGTATAAAAATAAGCTTATGTGTGTAAAGGAGAGCTAAAATGAAATTTTATAGTGAAATAAGTGGAATTTTAATATATGCAGATAACATAAAAGTAAAAGATATATTTGGAGGTGAGCTATTAAAATATAAGAAAGAAATATTAGAAAAAATAGAAAGTTTAAAATTACCATTAGAAAAAGAAAAAGGACTATTAATTTACACAGATAATGAGTTAATAAAAGAATTTGTAAAAAGTATTAAATTAAATATAGTTGAAAAAAATAAAAAATTATATTTAGAAATAGTTGTAGTTACAATAAAACAACCAACAAAATATCAATATAACGAATTATTAGAAGAATTAAGATGGATATTGATGACAGAAAATAACTATAACATAGAAAATACAGAAATAAAAGTAGATGATGGGAAATTATATATATGCTTTTACAATATGTATGAAAAATTAAGTTTATTAAAAGAAGAAGAAATATAGTGAAAGGAAGATTTATATGGACAATGAATTAAAATTTTATAGTTATAAAATAGCACTAGATTATTTGAAAAAAACAAATCAAATAGGAAATAGTGTATATGATAAATTAATAAAAAAATATGCAATTAAATTTAAACCAACAATGTGGGAATTTTATTAAGTTAATGATTAGAAAGGAGTTAAGTTTATGAAAAAGGTAACACTAATACCAGCTAACAAGAAAATAGAAAAAGAAAAATTAAAAGTATGTGCCTATTGTAGAGTAAGTACAGAAGAAGAAACACAACTTAACTCCTTTAAAAATCAAAAAGAATATTATGAAAAGTATATAAATAGTAATAAAGATTGGGAACTAGTAGGAATATATTCGGATTTTGGAATAAGTGGAACAAGTAAAGAAAAAAGAGCCTCATTTAACAAAATGATAGAAGATTGTGAAAATGGCGAAATAAATATGATAATAACAAAATCAGTAAGTAGATTTGCAAGAAATACATTAGATAGTATAAAAGTAATAAGAAAACTTAAAGAATTAAATGTAAATGTATATTTTGAAAAAGAAAAAATAAATACAATGTCTGAAGAAAGTGAATTAATGCTAACTATACTATCAAGTATAGCAGAAGAAGAAGCAATATCTATATCAAACAATATTAAATGGGCTGTAAGAAAAAAGTTTGAAAAAGGTGAAAAGAAGAATAGTAAAGCACCTTATGGCTATAAAAAAGATGAAAATGGAAATTTAATTATAAATGAAATAGAAGCAAATGTTGTAAAAATAATATTTAAAGAATTTATAAAATGTAAAAACCAACTAGAAATACAAGAAAAAATAAAAGATTTGGATAATAGTAAAATTTTAAAAGTAGGTAGTATAAAAAATATAATTGAAAATCCAATATATTGTGGAGAAATAGTATACCAAAAATATTATAATGATAAGTTTAAACAGAAAAGAAATAATGGAGAATTACCTAAATACTATTTTAAAGATAAAAATAAGGAAATAATAAGTGTAGAAATATTTGAAAAAGCACAAAATTTAATAAGATTAAGAGAAAAAATAGTAAATAGAAAAAGCAATAAAACTTATTCTGAATTTACAAGTAAAGTCATATGTTCTAATTGTAATAAAAATAGACAAAAAAGTATTAGAACTTATAAGACTAAAAATAAAATTACTTATTGGAGATGTATAAATTGTAATAATGAAACAATTAGAGATGATGTTATAAAATATATGTTTGTAAAAATGATAAATAAACTTATAAAAAATGGCAATGAGTTAATAGAGCCTTATTTGAAAAGTTTAGAAAATTATAAAGTAATAGATAATAGAGAAGAAAAAATAAAACAATTAGAAAAAGAAATATTAAATCTTGAAGAACAAAAATATAATTTAGCAAAACTAAAATAAAAAGGATTTATAGAAACAGATATTTTTATAAGCAGAAATAATGAAATAACAAATAAAATAGATAAAATAAACGATGAAATAAAATATATAAAAAAGACAAATAAAGCTTTTAAAAACGAAATATTAGAAAGTAAGAAACTTTTAAATATAGTAAATAATCAAGAAAACTATGTAAAAGACTTTAATGTAAATATATTTAATGAAATAGTAGAAAATATAACAGTATATAATGCTAAAAATGTAACATTTAATTTAAAAAATAAACTAGAGTTAGATGAAAATGTAACAGAAGAAGAATTAAAAGAAATAAAGTTAAAAATGTAAAATTTATAAGGGGGTATAAAAATGATTTTAACAGGATATAAACTAAAAAATGGAATAATTATTGTAAACAAGTCTTTATTAGAGGAAATAAAGACTATTTTTGATTTAAAAGAACAAGGGTATAGTAATAAAGAAATAATTAAAAATTGCAATAACTTTAAAATCTTAAAAGATTTAACGGATAATTATAAATTGACTAAAATAAAAAATATGCTAAAGGAAAAAAGATATATGGGGAATGAAATATATCCTAAAATTATAGATGAAGAAACTTTTTATAAAGTCCAAAAAGTTATAGATGAAGAAAAAAATATAAAAGAGCATAAAATGAAAGCATCATCAAAAAATAGCGTAGGTACAAAAGAACATACAATATTTAGTAAAAATATAAAATGTGGGAAATGTAATAAAAATTTAGGATTAGTTGTAATGAACAAAGAATCAAAAAAATGGTATTGCAGTAATAAAGTAAGAGATGGAATAAATATAACACAAGATAACCTAGAACAAAAAATTTTACATATGTTAAAACTTTTAAAAGATGATAAATTAAAGATATATGAAATTAAGGAGGGTAAAATTAGAAAAGGACTTGAAACATTTGAAAGTGTGCAAATAAGAAAAGAATTTTTAGAAGAAATAGAAAAAAATAAATATATGGAGCTAGAAAGATATTTGGCATTTCAAAAAAATATAGTTAGAGAAAAATATAAGATGATAAATTTAATTAATTATGAAGAAAAAACTGAAAAAATTAAAAGTTTTATTAAAAACTTAAAAGAACCACTATATGAGAATATAAATGAAAATCTATTTGAAAATTTGCTTAATAGAATAAATATATATAAAAAAAGTATAGAATTTGAGTTTATAAATGAAGAAAAATATAAAATGAAGTTATAGGAGGAAGTAAGTATGATTAACAGAAAAGTAAAAATAATACCAAAAAGTGAAACAAGAGAAATATTAAAAAATAAAAGTCAAGTTGAAAGTAAAAATAAACTAAATGTAGCAGCCTATTGTAGAGTAAGTACAGAAAATGAGGAACAACAAACAAGCTATCAAGGACAAGTTGAATATTATACAGAATATATAAATAACAATGAAAAATGGAACCTTGTTTCAATATTCGCAGATGAAGGCATAAGTGGGTTAAGCAGAAAAAATAGGAAAGAATTTAATAAAATGATGGAGCTATGTAAAGATAAAAAAATAGATTTAATAATAACAAAATCAATAAGTAGGTTTGGAAGAAATACAGTAGATGTATTAAGTTGTGTAAGAGAGCTAAAAGCTCAAAATATAGGAGTATATTTTGAAAAAGAAAATATACATACACTAGAAAGTTCAGGAGAAATATTATTAACAATATTATCAAGTTTAGCTCAAGAAGAAAGCAGAAGTATAAGTACAAATATAAGATGGGCAATGAAACATAAATTTGAAAATGGAGAGTTAATGTTAAATTATAATAACTTTTTAGGTTATACTAAAGATAAAAATGGAAATCTAGTAATAGTAGAAGAAGAAGCCAAAATAGTAAAAGAAATATATGGGCTTTATTTAGAAGGTCAAAGTTTAAGAGGAATAGCAAGATATTTAGAAGAACAAGGAATAAAAACAGTAAGAGGAAATAAAAGTTGGAATAAAAGCGTAATAAAAGGTATATTAACTAATGAAAAATATATGGGTGATGCATTATTACAAAAAACATATACGAAAGATTATATGGATAAAAATAGAAAGAAAAATAATGGCGAAATAGATAGCTATTATGTAGAAAATAACCATAAAGGAATAATAAGTAAAGGAACATTTTATAAAGTTCAGGAAGAAATGGCAAGAAGAAGTAGCTTAAAAAATAAAGATACAACTAAAAGTAAATATAGTAAATATGTATTAAGTGAAATATTAAGATGTAGTAAATGTGGCGAAAAATATAGAAGAACAACTTGGAGTAAGAAGGGAGAAAAGAAAATCGTATTGAGATGTAAAAATAGACTTACAAAAAGTGATATAATTTGTAATGAATCAGAAACAATAAGAGAAGAAGATGTACATAATTTAGTTTTAAAAGGGCTAAATAAGTTAATGGAAGAAAAAAATATAATAGAAGAAATAAAAAAAGATATACAAAAGGAGATGGACAAGCCAAATGTTAAAGAAATAGAAGAAGAAATTCAAAAATTAGAAGAAGAAATGATGAATATGCTAGAAAACAATATATCAGTAGAAGAAAATGAAGAAGAATATGAACAACTAGCAAGTAAAATAAAATCATTAAAAAGTGAAAAAATGTCTGTAATAAAAATAGAAGATAAGGCAGGAATAGAATTAGAAGAATTAAATATGGAGAAATTTGAAGATGGAATAATAAGAAAACTAATTGAAAACATAAAAGTAATAGCTAGCAATGAAATAGAAATGCAAATGAGTAGTGGAGAAAGGATAGGAGTAAAATTTTAAAAATAATAAAATTAACTAGAGTTAATAAAGTTAGCTCTAGTTAAAATATTTACAAAATAAAAAAGATTTGATATAATAAATTAAGTTAAAATAAATAAAAATTGAGGAGGTGTATTATGAAAGTAAATAAAAAATATAAAGATAGCGTATTTATTAAATTATTTTCAAATAAAAAGGAAATAATAAATTTATACAATGCTATAAAAGATACAAATTATGATATAGAAAAAACAGAAATAGAAATAATAACACTAGAAAAGGTGTTATTTATGGAAAGAAACAATGATTTATGTTTTACAATAGACAATAAATTAGTAGTATTAATAGAACATCAAAGTACAATAAATAATAATATGCCTTTAAGATTTTTATTATATATAGCAAGAGAATATGAAAAAATATTAGATGAAAATAACATATATAAAGAAAAGTTGGTAAAAATACCAACACCAGAGTTTATAGTATTATATAATGGAGAAAGGAATTATGAAGAAAGAAAGCTACTTAAACTATCAGATGCATTTTATAACAATGAAAATGTAAAGTTAGAATTAATAGTAGATATAATAAATATAAACTACAATAAAAATGTAAATATAATAAATAAATCAAAAACATTAAATGAATATAGTTATTTTATATATTTAGTAAGAGAAAATATTAAAAATAATAAAGATAAAGTAAAAAAAGAAAACTTAATAAAGTATAGTATAGAAAAAACGATAAAAGAGTGTATAGAAAAAAATATATTAAAAGAATTTCTAAAAATGAATAGTAGTGAGGTGTTAAATATGTTATATACAGAGTTTAAAATAGAAAAAGCAGAAAAAATATGGAAAGAAGAAGCATTTCAAGATGGAATAGAAGTTGGAATTTCAAAAGGTAGGGAACTTGGAAGAGAAGAAGGTATTGAAATTGGAATGGAACGTGGAATGGAACGTGGAATGGAACGTGGAATGGTTAATCAAATAAAAGCTTTAAAAAAATATGTAGATAAAGAAGAACTTATAAATATAGTAAAAGAAGATTACAACGTTTCAAGAGAAGAAATAGAAAAATATTTATAAATAAAAATATACCTATAGGCTAAAACTTATAGGTATATTTTTATTAGAAAATAAGAAAGGAAAGTATAAAGTAGTGGCATCTAAATGGTCTGCTCTACTGAAATTACCCCACCCCCTAACTTTGATTTAGCTTTAGGGCAAAATTCTCAAACAG
>NZ_CAUWHO010000051.1:0-14454 GCF_963558545.1 uncultured Tyzzerella sp.
TATTCAATACATATATTATATATATTATATATATTGAGTAAAGATTTCAGGGAATTTATTGCTTAAAATCAACTATTTATTCCCTGATTTTTTATGTCTCGTTGATAATTTAAGAAAAAATATATATACCATAAAATAAATATATAATACACTATAAATATTGACTTTGCACATTTTAATATTATATAATTTAAATATATTTAAAAAAATGAGGTTTAGAGTTATGGAGTTCACATTAGAATTCTTTGCTAATGAATGATATGGACTATTAAAACTACTCTGTGATCACCAGGTCAAAGTAAAAGATTCTTTTTATGTAACACTTTCACAACAAGAGATAGTATACATGGCTCATATCTCTAAATTAAAAGCTAATAAAATAATAAATGAGCTTATGGAACAAGAATGCCTTTGTCTTCATAACAACAAACGAGGTAAATACGGTTTAACAGAAAAAGGCTTAAAGGTTCTGTAGCTCATTTAAAAAAACAATACTTAAATTTAGCTATCCACGGATCATTAAATTTTAGAAAACATAGTCTCTATATAGATATTTTATTTTTAATAACATAGTACCTATAAAGATATAAAGTAAGAAAGGAGATAAATTTCATGCCTAAAAAGAAAGTATTCATGAAAAAAAGCACATTAGATAAAACATTAAATGATTTTTATTCAGCACATTATTCTAAAAAAATTTTTGATAAAAATTTAGAAGAAGATGTAGATGATATTGTTAAAGATTTACTTAAACCAATATTTGGAACTTGTGTTACAGGTAAAAAGACAGGAAATAAGAAAATTGATCATAATATTCCTACATATCACGGAGAAACAGGTTCTGGTAAGCCAGATATTATGATTTATAACTACTTTGGCAACGAGGAAGTTTCTTTAATTATAGAAAATAAGAATTTTACATCAAAAGAAAATGCAATTACTCAAGCAGAATGTTATGCAAAAGTTGGGGATGTTATTAAAAAACCAGTAAGAGTTATTATTGGTAATTCCCCTTCACATAAATTAGAAGTAAAAGTATTAACAGAAAAAGGATACTTGCCTCTTTCTATTAACGGTAAAATTGTAAATCAATTTATAGGTAAAGATATTTTAGAGCTTATTTATAATAATCCTAATGTTAATGAATTTGTATTGGAAGAGCTGATAGAGAAAAAATTTACACAAAAAGACTTTCACAACATAATTAATAAACTTAAAACTTTATATCGCCAGATTCCAGAAATTCAAAACAATGATGACTTATCTATTAACTTCACAGTATCTTTTATAGCTTTAAAAATGATAATGGAAAAACAGAAGATATCATGGGAAAGTATTAATAACCCTGATGATATTAAAAAGGAAATAGATAATATCATTGGTAAAAAAGCATCTCAATCATTAAAAGAGAAATATGAAGATATCTTTGTTATGATAGATAAAGATGATAATTTAAAATTTAATTTCAGAAATATAGTAGATGCAATTGACATAAGAGAAAACGGAGAAGATATATCTCCTGAAAAATCTGTATTGATGGACATTCATAACAATTTAACAGCAATACCACAAAAAGATTTATCTATCGATTTGTTTGGTGAAGTTTACGAATGTTTAGCGAGTAAAAAAACAAAATCTGTTTTAGGTGAATATTTTACAAGAAGGCATATTATTCAAGCAATCGTAAGAATGTTTTTCTCTGAAGATGATATTCAAAACATTGTTGAATATAAAAAGACTATTGGGGATCCTGCTTGTGGTACTGGTGGTTTTCTCACAGAAAGTTTTAAATATATAAAAGAATATTGTGAAAAAGAACATCCTGGTCTAGACTTAACTGGATTAGCCAGTGAAATCATGATTGGTTATGATATTAATGCAAATAGTATTGGAAGAACAAGAGTAAATATGACATTAGCAGGAGACGGTTTTTCTGACATACAAAGATTTAATACTCTTACAACTCCTTTTCTTGATAAAGATAATAATAATGGTCTAAAAAAAGATATTGACTATATATTAACCAATGTTCCTTATGGTAAAGGAGATATAGCACTAAATGATCCAAATAGTTCAGATGAGTTTTTAAAATCAAATAACAATAAACGCTTGGAATTGAATTTTGTTATTAAGATTATTTATATGCTTAAAAAAGGTGGTAGAGCTTCAATTATTGTTCCTGAAGGATTATTAGAAGCACCTACACTTGCTCCTTTTAGAGAATATTTGCTTAAACAATGTAAATTAACAACAATAATTTCATTGCCTAAATTTGCTTTTGCTCCTTATACTAAATGGAAGACTTATGTTATTTTTATTGAAAAAAGAAATCAACCATTAAATAACATAGATCAATTAATTGCCAAAAACGAAAGAACATGGTGTTATATCGTTGATAATGATGGATACGCAAATTCAGACAAAAGATTTCCAACTGCTTTAAAAGATAGTAACGGAAAATGGTTGCATGATGAATTACAGCCATATATAGATTATGATGGAGTAATGCAATCCTCAAAAATCGAGCAAGCATATGAATGTAAATTAGAAGACGAAAAACAATCATATTTCAACGAATGGAACGAAGAAATTAAAGGTAAGAAATGCGGTTTTATTACCATTCATGACATTACTGAAAAGAAAACTGAACAATATCAACTTTTAACAGCTAAAGAGGTAATAAATAAAATAAAATTAGAAGCAAATAATCAAACTGCACTTAATGATGAAGACTATTCCGTATTGACGGATTCGTTAAAATTAGGCAAAAAGGGATATTCTGTAAAAAAAGAAGATTATCTTGAAGATGGACAACTCAAAGAAGAAATGATTCCTATATTTGAAACATTACAAATAGATTATGATGCTGAAAATAATAAATATTATGATTTAAGTCAAGAAACAACAACATTTTTGTTACCACTTATTCCGGAGAAATACTTAAGAAAAAAAGAAATTACAACAATAACTTTAGATGAATTAACTACTAAAGTTAACGAAATAGAGAATGAATTAAAACATTTATTCGGAGGTGTTCACAATGCCTAATAAAGTATTAATTGGAGATATTTTTGACACTTCAAGAGGAAATGTCATTTCTGAAGAAGAAATCTATCAAAATTTTGAAAAAAACGGAATTCCAGTATATTCTTCTCAAACAGAAAATAATGGCTGCATTGGTACAGTTACTGAAAAATACTATAATAAATCCAATAAAAAAGGTGAAGCAAATACTTTAACATGGACTACTGATGGAGCGAATGCTGGTAAAGTCTTTTTTCGAAATAACAAATATTTATATACAAATGTTTGTGGAAAATTAAAGCAAAAAAATTTTAATTATAATATTAATTTAGAATATATTTGCCTTATTTTGAATTGTCTAACAAAAAAAGAAAGAAACTCTGTCAATAGTAATCCTAAATTAATGTCAAATCAAATAGAAAAAATTAAAATTTATCTACCTTCAATTGAAGAACAAAATGCCGTTGTAGAAAAATATAAAAAACTAGAACAGATTAGAACAAATATACTTTTAGAGCTTAAAAAGATTAACACATTATATAGCTACACAACAATTTTTGCAAAGGAAGCTGAAACAATCAAAATGGAAGATGTTTTTGAAATAAAGACGGGTACAAGAATTATTGAATCTGATATATATAAATACAAAGGATCCTTGCCATGTGTTACTTCTCAAACTATAAATAATGGAATTGCTTGGTATGGTGATGAAAATTGGTTAAAAAACAATTTTAAAGATAAAATTATAGATGAAAAAGAATGCATAACCTGGTCAAAAGATGGAAATGCAGGAAAATTATTTTACCGAAACTATAAATTTTATCCAAATGACCATTGTGGTGTTCTCATATTAAAACCAGAATTTCTTGAAAAAGTTAATTTAAAATGGTTTTTCTATACAATGGAACCATATATAAAAGAAAATGTTTCTCAAAAAAATTCTCAACCAATGCTATATAATAGTGCTATGAAAAATATAAGAATTCCTTATCCTTTTCCGCCAATTGAGGAACAAAATGCTATTATAGAACTTTATGACAAATTATCAAATATAAAAAATAACCTTGAAAATATTCTGTCACAAATACCTATTTAATTTAAAAGACACATCGGATTTGATTCCAGTGTGTCTTTCTCTGTTTATAATATATATTTTCCACTTTTCATAGCTTGTAGGTCTTCATCATCTATCTTGTAGCTTCTATCTTCTGCCAGCAACTTATAAATAATATCACTAATATTGGGCTGCTCTAATATCTTTGATACTAATGACCATAAAGCTAATTTTCTATAATGGGTTATTTTACATTCTTTTGCAATAGCGTATAACTTTGCTTTTGGTTGGTCTAAAAGGTATTCTCTCTTATTGAAAGAAGTAATGCCATCCTCTTCATTGAATTTAAAATACTTGTTTGATGTAGCTTTCCTTGATTTATTAGTTTATTCTTCCAGAAGTTTAATATAACAGCTTGTATGTTTCGGTAATTCTAATTCTTGTGATTTCACATCAGCAACAGTATAATTGGAATAAGTTTTCAATATATCAATAAAGATTTCTTCGGTGTCTTTTATCGAAGTTGGATAATGACTATTCTTCACTTTCCAATTACGTATATATGTAAAAAATCCAATGTAGTCCTGCAAATATTTTGTTGATGTATTTATCATATCAACATAGATAAATTTTTTAATATCATTTAATCTCTTTTACTTTTACAGGATCAGAATAGTCAGGAGTTTCATAACCATTTCTTTCAATAATCGTTAAATAGTTTGAAAGCTTTTCATAATGTGCAATATTTTTAAGGTTGCAGTAATTCTCATAAACATAATTGACATCACTACATAAATAAGCTGGGTTTACCAGATGACTTTCAAACAAATCTACAAATAATTCATTTGTAAGTTTACCAAAGCTACTAACCTTACATACGCAGTAATCTCTATTATCAATCGCAGTAACAACAGTAGCAAATTCGGGGCCCATAATACCTAATTTTAATGGCCTTCTACCATATCTTGGATTTCTTTTCTCTGATTTATTAATCTTTGATATAAGGTTTCTGCTATCCTTTTGAGATTCCCTTATAAATGTTTCATCTACTTGTATGATTCTTATTAATTTTGGCATAGGAAGACTTGCAAGAGCATGGATCAGTTTCATTCTCCATATTCATACAATTTTATAGTTAATTCCAGCACATCCATATTCTTTTTAAAGAACATTAATCATATCAGGTAAAGAATAACTGTTAATTGTCATTTCAAGCACTTTAATCTATATATCCCAATGCCATCTTGTTTTTTCAAGTATAGTTCCAGAAAAGGTAGTGAATTTGTTAGAACAATCTTTACAGCAATACACTTGAATATGGTTTCGTTTACCAACCTTATTAAAATGAGTAGAGTGACATTTCTGGCAATAATTATTTATACTTAATTCTGTAATCTCTTTTCAAAATCAATAGTAGTAATGACTTCCATATCATTTTTAAAGTCAGATCCAGTATTTTTTAAATAGCATTCTACTATTTTTCTAAAATCATTGTAAGGTAAAGTATCAATAAATGTCATAAAATCTTCAAGTGTAAGTTCTTTTCCAGCCATAATTTCACCTCAAATATTTATTTGGTTTAATTTTATACACCATTATTATAACATTTTTATAGTATATTCTCAATGATAAAAACACATAAATCCCATGAAAAACTTGATTTTTACTGATAAAATAAGGGTTTTATGATATACATCTATTATTGGATAATATAAATGTTAAAAGTAGTGGTTGATATAAAAAATTTTTCATGCTACAATTACTACTAATGATCACGTTGTAGTAATCTTTGATTTAGACTACAACCTTAAAGGCTCCTTTTTAAGAGTCTTTTCTTTTAATAAAAAGTAATTCCTATGAGTAAAAATTTTTTAAATTATGATGAACAAATAAATAAATTAATCTCTAAAGGTCTAATTATTAATGATAAAGCCTTTACATTAAAATGCTAAAAAAATCAGTTACTATGCTTTAATATCTGGTTATAAAGACTGTTTTAAAGATAAAAATACAAAAGAATATAATAATGTTAAATTTGAGGATATCTACCATATATATAAATTAGATAAAGAACTTGGAAATTTATTTTTAAAGTATATTCTAAAAATTTAAAGAAAAATAAAATCACACTATTCTTATTTCTTTTTTGAAAAATTTGGAGAAAGTCAAAAAGAATATTTAAATGTAAACAATTATAACTATAATGAATTTCAATATGAACAAAACTGTTCAAATTTTTCAAAAATTTTAAGAAATATGGGATTTCTAAAAAATTGGTATAATATTTTAAAGTTCTGCTAAAGGCTAGATATAAAATTATATCTAGCCTTATATATTAACTTATTTCTCTTTCTAACTCTTTATTATTTATTTTATTTAAAATATTTTCTACTAAAATATGTACTATTTGTTCATAAGTTTCTTCTATAGTATTAGGATTATGAAATATAAATTTTATATTCCCCAAAGATAAGCCCCCTTTTATATTATTTAATTTATACTATGCTTGTATAAGATTAAATATGCTTATCTCTATTTATAAAAATATTAATCTAATTTATTTGATATATTTTTTAAGTTTTCTGTATCTTCTAAAAAAGGATTAATAGCAAAATCTTTCTTTTGCATATAATCAATACCATTTGAAATAGACTGGCTTAAAATTTCATCAAATCTATCTTCATCACTAATATCAATCATTCTTAAAAACATATTTATAAGTAAAAATAATTGCCCTGATGATATCTTGCCTATTTTCATAATCATTTTAGCAAGTCTATTTGTTTGTATATCTAAAATTTGTTTTATATCATTAATATTATATATAGAGGTAAGCTCTGCTCTAACTATACCCGCAAAAAAATCAACATCTTCTTTATAACTTTCTACATTTAGCCCTTTATCTATAAATCTTCTCACTAATTCAGACATAGACATATGTTTTTTTGTACTTAAAGTTTTTAATATTTCTGACTTTTCTTTTGTTACTTTAACTGTTATTTGAACTATTTCTTCTTTCATTAATATCACCTTTTTCTATATAGTTTAATATTATTATTTTATTTAAGTCAATTCTTCTATTTTCATATAAAATATTGTATTTATCTTGTAATATACTTTTATATGAATTTAATTTCCTTGTAAGTATATTTACTTTTGTTTTTAAGTTATTATTTATCTTTAAAAGCTCATTTAATAAATCTGTAGAAGTACCTTTAAAGCTTTTATTTTCATTATTTATAAATTGACTTAATGCTAATATAGTTTCATCTTCATTTTTATCAAAATATGTAATATTTTCATTTTTTATAAATCTTAAATTTTCATCTATCTTTAAGTTTATAGTTGTGGTTTGAATATCTTTACCTATTATTTTTAGACTATATAAGTCTACTGTATTTTTACTTAAATAAAATATTGTATCCATAAAACAACTTATACTATTATCATTACTTATAACAAATATACCTATATTTTTAACATCTGATAAAATTTTTAAATTATGTAATATTTTATATTTACTTTTATTACATTTAATTACTTTATCAAAACTATCTATAACAATAAAATTAATATTTCTATTTTCTAATAGAATTTTAGATATTGTTGTTATAAAATCTTCATATATTAAATTTGGGTCTGTTAAAAAATGTATTATACCTATTTTTATATCAAACATTTTCTTCAATCTTTTTTGCACAAGCCCTATACTATCATTAAAATTTACATACAAAACTTCTCCATATACAGTATTTAATTCTAAAAAATCAAATCCTACACTCTTTCTCACAGATAAATATAATGCAAACATACTTTTTCCTATTTTTTCTTTACCTGTTAATAAAGATAATCCTGTTGGTAATATTTTATTTATTATCCATCTTCTAGGCTCAAACTCACTACTAAATATTTTTTCAGTTGTTATTATATTATTCATTATATCACCTCGTTTTTTAGTATAGGTAAATATTTACATTTTGTCTATATTATTATATAATTTTTAGTATAGTTATAGCTAAATTAAATATTTTAATTATATATTTTTGCTAAATTGGAGGTAAAAATGTTAGGTAAAGCTTATATTAAAAATAAAGATATTTATGTTCTTTTTGACAAAACAAATATAGGAGAAAGAACAGGTATAATTTATCCTTTAGGTTATCATATTACAAATTTTACAACTTTAGATATAAATAGATTAAAAGAAGAATATATAAAAATGATTGACTATACATTATCAACTAAATTTAATATTGATGATTATTTTAAAAACTTATCATTAATAGTTGATAACTTTGATAAATATTCTCCATATTTACACTATTATACACAAAAACTAATTAATAATATATTTGATGCTCTTAATTATCTTAAAAGAACGCAAGCTCTATATGATACATATAAATTACTAAATTTAAATAAATATGCCTACAATAGTCTATATGATGTAAAATTAGATTGCTTAAGTTTTTTAGATGCTATTCTAAATGATATTAATAATAGCAAAAATAAATTAATTGAAGAATTAGAATTTTTACAAAATAAATTTGAAGATTTAAACCCTATGGAAAAATTATATTTAATAGACTATAATAGAAAATTGTTAGGAAAAAGTCCTTATTATACAGAAAATTATTTTACTTCTGCTTTTGAACCTAGTAAAATTTTTATAAAAAAATATGTAAATCAAGATAATATAATTAATGAATTTAAAAATAAAACTGTTGAAATAGTAGAAACATTTATACTCTATAATAGTGATGATTTAATTAGATTTGAATTAATTCAAGTAGTTAAAAATAATATTAAAATTAATAAGTGTAATCTATGCAATAATTATTTTATTCCACTAGGTAGAAATGATGCATTATATTGTAATAGAATTTATAAAAATCAAAATAAAACTTGTAATCAAATAGGTGCAAGACTAAAATATATAGAAAAAAATAAAGAAAATCCTATACACATACAATATGAAAAAGCCTATAGAAGAATGTATTCTAAACAAAGAAGAAATGTTATTAATAAAAAACAGTTTTTTGACTGGACAGAAAAAGCTAAAAATTTAAGAAATAAGTGTATAAATAATGAAATTTCATTTGATGAATTTTTAATATTTTTAAATAGTGATAAAATAAAGCCTACTAATTAAAGATAGGCTTTTTATTATATATATGTTCTGACTTCAGTAACCTCAAAACTATTACTGTTAATATATATTATATTTTTATTTTCTTTTAAAGCATAGTTTAAAGTAGAATATGTTCCACTATGTTTATCAATACCATTATATATACCTACTAATGTAGTACATTTGTCTACTAAAAATTTATTTCTTTTTAAGTAACAATCTTTTGAAAAATTTTTTTGTAAAACTATTTTACCTGTACAGTTATTAATTAAATTATTATA
This sequence comes from uncultured Tyzzerella sp., assembly GCF_963558545.1. Lineage (NCBI taxonomy): Bacteria > Bacillati > Bacillota > Clostridia > Lachnospirales > Lachnospiraceae > Tyzzerella > uncultured Tyzzerella sp. The sequence goes on from NZ_CAUWHO010000051.1 coordinate 9,491, forward strand.
CCTAAACTTATAATTATCATTCCATCTTTCCATTTGATTTTCAAAAGGTATTATGCAATATAGTTTTATATCATTATGTTTTTCCTTTAAATTCAAAATAATTTCTCTCAACCAAATATCTATACCTATTGCACAACCTGTTAAAAAAATTTTATTACCATCTAAATACAATTTTATAATTTGTTCTATAAGTAAATACTTTAGTCTAATACAGTCTATATGATTTTCGTTATTTTTAAAATGAAATTTATTAGGTCTATGTCCTGTAATCGAACAAATCTTTTCCATAAAATTCTCCTTTACATAATTATAAATTATTAATAAATACAATTATTATTGTATTAACTTTAATTTAATTATAGTACATAATATTAATAATGTAAAGGGGTGTTTTTATGAATATAGGCTCAAAATTAAATTTTATAAGAGAAACTAAAAAAATTAGTGTATATAAATTATCAAAATTAACTGATATTTCAGAAAACCATATTCACAATATTGAAAAAGGTGTTACTCAACCTTCTGTTTTAATTTTAGAAAAACTTTTATCTGCTCTTGGTACAAATCTTTCGGAATTTTTTAATGAAAATAACAATGTTGTTTCCTTAAATAAATTTGAAACAGATCTTATTCAAAATATTAGATTACTTGATGATGAAAAATCAGATGCTATTTTAAAAATAATTAAATTAATGAATAATAAATAAATTATTTTAAGACAAAAAAGTGTGAAATATCCTATTCACACTTTTTATATTAGTCTATATATTTAGAAACATTCTTTTTAACGGAAAAAATGTTTTTTGTTCGGAAGCTTTTTCTTGAAATGTCGTTAAAGCCTTTGGTTTTAAGCTGTTTACGGTGAAATGGGACATTTCACTATTCCTGCCTAAAGTATACAAACATAATAAATATTGACATATATTGTAAAAATATATATAATTAATAATATAAGTTAACAAATAGTTTTCTTATAAGTTTACTTTATACAATATAAGGTATAAAGGTAGAGGATTGATGTCAAGACCTGTTGAATATATTTATTTAGCAAGGCTTGAATAAGATTAATAACTATAGAACTTATTATGTCTTCAATAGATATTATATTGTATCCTAAAGTTATTATGATAATCACCTCCAATAGATATGCTATTTCTATTATAGCATAATTTATAATTGCAAATTTTGGACAGCTAATATTGATATTAAAAAATATTAATATTAAGTTTTTGTATATACCTGTCAACATTAGGAACGCTGTCCTCCCTGTTGACAGGTTTATGCTATTTTAAGGAGATTTTTATGAATTGGATAGAATGGAAAAAGAATAATAATACTTTATCAAAGTATACACATTTTGATAAACGAACTTCCATATGTAAATGTTTTAATTATATTATTAATCCTGATAATATATCAAAACATAGTTTTTATCCTTTTATATACTATGAACAAGAAATAAGAAAATTTTCTAGAAAAAATTACTTAAAATATAAGCAAGGCATAAAAGAAAAACCTAAACCTAAAACTAGACCTATATGTTACTCATCTCATATTGATAAATGTATTTATAAATATTATAGTGCGTTATTAAATTTAAGTTATAATTCTTATAGCAAAGAAAATAATATTGATAATTGTGTATTGGCATATATAACTAATAAAGATAAAAAAAATAATAATAATATTTATTTTGCTAAAAATGCTTTTGATTTTATAAAAAAATCTGATTGTAATATTATAGTTGGTGATTTTTCTAATTTTTTTGATAACTTGGAACATAATTATTTAAAGAAATGTATTAAAGAAGTTTTAAATGTTAATACATTATCTAATGATTGGTATGCTATTTTTAAAAATATAACTAAATATTCTTATTGGAGATTAGAAGATTTATTAGAATTAAATAACATGAAATATAATTTTAATGATATAAAAGAATTTAATAAATTAGATATAGCTTTATCTAGAAGTAAATTTAAAGCTTTAAAAAAGAAATATATTATACCAAATAAGAAGAAATATGGTATTCCTCAAGGTTCTGCTATTAGTGGTGTTTTATCAAATGTGTACATGATAAATTTTGATAAATCTATAAATACATATATTTCAAGTTTAAATGGTTTATATTTAAGGTATAGTGATGATTTTATTATTATATTTCCTAAAAATAATAATATAAATGATGTTCGCTCCTATATAAATAAACAATTAGAAACTATCCCAAATTTAAAATTACAAGAAGAAAAAACTCAAATTTATACTTTTTGTAATAATACTATAAAAAATTGTACAAATTTATATTATATTAATATTAAAGAAAATAGTAATAAAATTGATTATTTAGGATTTGTCTTTGATGGTAAAAAAGTTACTTTTAGAGACAAAACTATTTCAAAATATTATACAAAAATGTATAGAAAACTAAATCATATAATAAGATGTCAAGGTAAATCTAGACTAGGAAAAAAAATAAGTTGCAGAAACTTATATATAGATTATACTCAAAAAGGTATAAAACATGTTAGAAATCCAAAATATCCTAATAGTAAAGGTAATTTTTTAACTTATGTAAATAGAGCTAAAAAAATATTTGGTAATGACTATTTAATAACTACATCAACCAATAGACATTTACTAAAAATACGTAGAAAAAGACAAAAATTTGGTATTTAACTATATTTTATAAATGCAAAATATAAGAGGTTAACTTAAATTACTATACAATAATATTTGAGTTAACCTTTATTTATTATAAATATACATATTTATATTATGTTTATTTTAAAAAAATATATATTTTTAAAATATTTTATTAAAACAAATCACTATGTGTACCTGTTCTTGTCAAATATAAAATAAGCTCATTATCACATATTTCATAAATTAATAACCAATCTGGAGTTATATGACATTCTCTACAACCCAAATAATTACCAATTAAATTATGGTCTTTATTTTTATCTGGTAATTTTTCACCTTTTGCTAATTTTTCTACTATATCATTAAGTAAACTTATATTATATCCTCTTTTTATAGCTAGTTTTAAATCTTTTTTAAATTTATTAGTAGCAACTATATTATACATCTTCTTCTACTTCCTTTAATAATTCTCCAAAACTTGAATATACTTTTTTATTAGGATTATTTTTAAGTTGTTTAACTTCTTCAATTGCTTCTAATGTTTCTATATTATTTGTATTTAATGATAATTCAAAAGGTATTTTTTGTTGTATAACAACTGTTTTAGCAAAAATATTAAATGCTGTTGTCATAGTTAAACCAAGTTCATTACAAAATAACTCAAATTGTTTTTTCAAATTTTCGTCCATTCTTATATTTATATTTGTTTGTGCCATAAAATCACCTCTAATTAATATTATAATATATATCTATATTATATAATTAATATTAAAAATATAATTGGTATAGAACAACCCAAAACTATTATACCTAGAAAAATTAAATAATATAAATTTATTATATATATTACTACTTAAAAGCATTGTAAAATTAAATATAAAGAAAATCTTCACTAAATTTAAATTCATTTATAAATTTATATGGATATATAAGTAAAATGGTATAAACTCTAAAATAATAATTTTAGGTTTTATAAATATTTTACTATACTGTTTTTGTTTTTTGTTGTTCTTTTAATGTATTATTAAAATTTATTCCTGAATATAATTTTATTACAAATTTTTTATAGAAAATATTAATTGAATAAATATCACATCTAGAATTACTATTAAATATATCTAGCTTCATCACTTAACTCTCTCAATATTAATTATATGTTTTGATTTTAATGAAAACAGTTCTTCCCAATTAGCAAATATATCAGGTTTAATTTTTATACTATTAAACTCATTTTTATCAACCCAACAAAAGAAATTTTCATCTTTTATAAAACTTCCACTAGGAATAATATCATCAGTCTTAAGTAAATAAACAAACATTAATTCATGATGCTTTTTTCCTCCGTATTCAAAAAAATTTTCTACACAATATAATAGATTAATAATATCAACATTAATATTTAATTCTTCATAAAACTCCCTTTTTACTGCTATTACAGTTGACTCATTTGCTTTTACTCTACCACCAACTAAAGCATAAAAATCATCATATTCTTTTTTATGAAGTAATACTTTATCATCATTATATATTATTCCACAACTTCTAACACTTACAATAACACCATTAATATCCACATTTATATCTTTATTACTCAAAACAACCTCCTATAATTTCAAATAATTCTTCTTAACTTGTTGCATATCCATAATTTAGCAAAAATCACAGTTTTTTAACAACTTCTCTAAAATAACATTAGAATTTTCTATTATATCTTCAGTATAAATTACTTATGGATATATGTAAAGATACTTCTACAAAAAACTATAATTTTGATGATGAATTTATATATGCTATATTAAAATCAGAAAAATATAGTCATGAAGCTGTGTGTATCTTATATTTATTATATCCACATTTAAATTATGATAATAAAGATTTTCATCAAGACAATTTACATTCTTCAATAATTTTTAAAGATAAAGGAAGACTTAAAGATATACCCGAATAAGATAGAGCATTTACATTACAATCTAAAAATTGGAATGGTATTGCAAATTTACAACTATTAAATGGAAGATTAAATGCGTCTAAAAATGATATGTCTTTAATATATTGAGTAAATAAATATATTAAAACTAACGAAGACTTATATTTATCAAATAATATTAGATTAGATATTAAAGATTTTAAAATTTTTATTATTAATCGAAAAGAAAATATAAAAAATATTTAAAAAGTATTATGCACTAATGTAAATAACACCTATTGAATAGGTGTTATTTACTAACTTTTCACTTGCCAAAAACATTCTATTTTATTACAACCATATGTACAGTACTTTTACTAATGCCAAACTTTTTAGCAGTTTCTCTAACAGTAGC
>NZ_CAUWHO010000052.1:0-14383 GCF_963558545.1 uncultured Tyzzerella sp.
GTAAGTTTATAGTAAATTGTTTTTTAAAGTCTGTCTTAGGGTATATTTCTCCAAACCCAAAGTCTTCTATATTAAAAATCATTTCTTTATAGTTTTTAAATTCTACATATACCAAAAATCTTATTGTTTTTATATCCCTATCTACAAAATCATCATAAATACTTAAATCTATTTTTAATTTTTCTAATATTTTAAAATTATTATTTTCTTCTGAAAATATATCTATTTCTATATTTTTATTATTTATCAAAAATACTTTTTTATCAAATTTTTGCCATATAAAACTACCTTTATATACAAAAGGTTCAAACCTTGTTTTATCAAAGTCATTAATTATTATACCTATATTATTTTTTATCTGGTCTAAATCTTCTATATACATTTTAGTTTTAGGTAATATTCCCATTTCTTGACAAGCTATTATACAAGCTCCGTCTGATATAAATCTTTTTGCTTTACCTTTAAAATTTTTATCTATGTTAAACCTAGATTTTATATATTTGTGTATAAAATCTATTTCTATGCCTCCACCTGTTAGTATAATATTTTTTATTTGATTTTCTTTAATACATATACTTTCAAATAAGTTATTAAAAAATATATTTAGTTCATTTTCAAAGAAAGATATTATATCAAATAATTCTTGTTTTGATATAACTTTTTGAAATGGTGGATAAAAAAAGTTATAGTATAGCTTTATATCCGATAAAATTGGCCTTTGGAAGATAATATCAAACTGCTGATAAACAAAAGAATCTAAATTATTTTTTTCATATTCTGTTAAGTCTATTTTTCCAGTTTCTTCCAAAAATTTTCTAGTTATTAAATTTTTAGTTATGTTAAAAACTCTTTGTTGTCCTATACTATCATTAAAAGCTGTTTTTATACACTTTATTTTACCCTCTTCTTCTATCTGATATATAGATGCTCTAATTTGCCTATTGCTATAATCAATAATTATTATTTTATCTCCAATAACGTCATTTTCATAAAAATAACTTTTTAAAATACACTCTTTATCATTTGCTATTTTTAACAACAAATGCTCCATACCAGCTAGCTTAAATGCCTCTATTATGTCCTCATTAGCATAAGATGACGTAGATAAAACAATTCCTTCTATACAAGCATTTGGATTAATATTTTTTATATTTTCTATTAAAAATATTATAAATTTACTAAGGCATAAAATTAAACTTATGCTCTTGCCTTTAGCATTATATGTTATGTCTTTGCCTAGATTTTCTATTATATTTTCTATTATAATTTCATTACCAAAACCCTTGTTTAATATAGCATATTCCCCAAAAACCCAATCTTCTGTATCCATATTATAAGAAACAACGGTTGGTACACTAAATTTACCATATCCCCCACTAATATCAACAACATCTATGTCCATTTGGTTAAAGTCAAAATAAGATATTGTAGATGTTAAATTTCCTAAATCTATACCTATAATAAATTTATTTTCATTAATCATAAAAACCTCTATTTTGCTGCTATAATAGTAGCTCTTTTTATAACGACTTCATCTTTTTTCTTGTATCCATAGTTTACAACCTTTATTATTTGCCCTTTAAGAAAATTTTCATTTTTTTCTGCCAATAAAACTTCGTGTTCTTTTGCATCAAACATATCGTGTGGATTTGGTTTTATTATTAAAATATTGTTATCTAATAAACATTTTTCTATATTTAATTCTATACTATCTATATATTTAGTAAAATCTATTATTTTACTTTCTTTACTTTCTCTAAGCCTTACAACAGAATAATATATTATTTCTTGAAATGTACTTATTTCAAATAATAAAGTATTTTTTATAAAATCATCTACCTTTTTTATGTAAGAATTAGATATTTTTTCTATTATAGATAACATAGGTTTGGCATTTATATACTGTTTTATATTTTCCATATTAAAATCATTTTTTAATGTAGTATATATAGAATCAAAATCATACTGTATGTTATAATTTTCAATATCTTTTAAAGCATTATCTAAATCTTTATATAATTGGTCTTTACCTTCAAATACTTCTGCTTCTTTTTCATTTATGTTATCAATCTTAATAATAACACTCTCGTTTATTCCATCTATAATGTTATATAATTCATTTTTTTTATAGCTATCTTTGTTAGTATTTATATATTTGTTTAGCATAGAAAACATATCTTTAAGCTCATTAGATAACTTTAAATATTTATCTATATTATTTTTTAATGTATTTATAGTTTCTTTTTCGTTAATAATAATATTATCTTTTAAACTTAATAAATATTTTTTAAATATCTCTAGAGATTTTTGCCTAAACTTTTCTTCTGAGGATTTTATATCTTTAAAAATTACTAAAATAGCTTCTTCTATTTTTTTGTTGTCCTCATCTAATACTACATTTATGTTAGTATTTATATTTTTAATTTTATTATTAAGCTGTTCAAAACTTTTACCTGTTTGCTGATAGGCCTCTATTATAGGCTTTAATAACACTTTTATATTATTTTTTTCATTATCGTCCTTGCATAAATCTTCTAAAGCCTTTATTTGCACTTTTATTATAGATGATAAAATTTCTCTCTCTTCTTGCAAAGTATCATTAAAGTAATTTACTTCTTTTCTATTTTCTATATCATTTATAGCATTAAAACATTCTAATAGATTAGTTTTATAGCTAATAATTACTTCTTTTATAATATTTTCAATAATTTTATCTTTAGCATTTATATTATCAAAATTATAATCAAATAAATTGTCTATCCTTGTATAAATATTATCTATATATTTAGCTATTATTGTTTTCTTTTCTGTATAAATAGGGTTTATATCTATATGTTTATCATCATAAAAGAAACTAACTTGACTTTTTAAAACAGAAGTTATCCCTGATAAATTTTTTGAAAGCTCATCATTAAATTTAAAATTTGTATCTTCTTTATTTAAAAAAATTATATAATTATCAATAATAGTTTTATATATATTAAAAATATCTTCATCAAACAAAGCTAAACTTTGGTTATCAGATATATTGTTTATAAATCTAGCCAAAATAAGCCTTTTTATCTGCTTGTTATTACTAATAAATTTTTCTTTAAGCATTGATACATATTCTTCTTCAAAAGAACTTTGCTCTATAAAAATTTTTTCAAGCTCTGTTTCTATGGCCAATTTACACATAAGCTCCCCCCTTCATAATATATTTTATTAATAAAGCTCATCAACAGACAATTCTGTAATAATACCATCATCGCTCATACTTTTTGCTGTAACTTTAAGCATATTATCAGGCGTTACGCTAAATATCACTTTTACTTTTTCTTGTCCTTTAGGCCCTTGTGGTATACCTCTTAAAGAAGTGCCTGCAAGCCTTTTCATACCCTCGCCAGTAACAAAAGTACTACCTTTTTCATCATCTGGTATAGTATTTTCATATACAACAATAGCCATACTGCTAACATTATCAAAATTTGTTACAAGTGGTTCAGATGCTTCTATAACAAGGTTATCTTTTGGTATATCCATACCAGCTTTTACTATTTCCATAAAACGTCTACCTGCTATTTCTAATCCTATTGGGTGAATAGTTTTTTCGTGTACAACAGGTCCTTTTACAGTTGGCATCATAATCATATTACAATAGTATGCAGCACCTTGTGATATACTAAGTGCTGGGCTTATCTTAGATTTAAAAGGTTCTTTATTAAATTTTTCTTTTATTTTTTCACTTACAATAGGCATAGATGAGCTACCCCCTACTAAAAATATTTCATCTATATCTTCTGAACTTATTTTAGCCTTTTCTAAAGATTTGTCCACACATAAAATAGTTTGATTTATCATATCTATAACAGATTTACCTTCAAATTTTGCAAATATATCATCGCTATCATTAAGCTTATTTACTCTTTTGTGATTTAAAAAGTCTTCTCTTGTTATCTCCATATTAATATTTACAATTTTAGGCTCTTGTATAAATGGTGCTAAAACTATTTTTGTAGATTTTGCCTTAGAAAGTCTTTCTTTTGCTTGGTTTGCCATTTGAGATAAACGTACTAATGCAACCTTTTTTTGTCTTTTAGATACACCATCATCTACATTTTCATCAAATAAATCTATTTCATTGTCTGTAAGTTTTTTAAACTCCTCATAAATCATATCTATTAATATTTTATCAACATCATTTCCACCTAAATCGTTATCACCATAAGTGCTTAAAATAGATATATTAGGCTCTTCATTTTCGTCTAATTTTATTTCTAGTATGCAAGCATCAAATGTACCTCCACCAAAATCATACACTAATACCTTTTTGTTTTTTCTTTCATTAACAGCATAGCTTATTGCTGCTGCTGCTGGTTCTAACCTTAAATATACGCTATCTTCATCAAATCCTGCTAGTATGGCAGCCTCTTTTGTCATTTTCTTTTGCTTATCGGTAGAGTTTGCAGGTACTGTTATTACACAGCCAGAAAATTCTCCAGATATATTAAGTTTTTCTCTAGCATATTCATCTGCCATTCTTTTTAGGTATCCCATTATCTCCCCTGCTATTTGCTCTGGAGTAAAGCTATATTCTTTATCATCTACATTTATAATAATGTTTTCATCTGTACCTAAAAATCTTTTTATAGATAAAACTGTACTTTGTGGATATATCATAGCTGCTTCTTTAGCTTGCACACCAAATATTTTAGATAGCTTGTTTTCATCATCTATATCTGTTTCAAACTGTATAGCAGTAGGGAAAATATTGCTACCGTCAATAGGTATTGTTTGTACCTCGCCGTCTTTAAAATCAAATATACTAACAACAGAGTTTGTTGTTCCAAAATCTATCCCTAAAAATAATCCTCTTTCTAAATCAAGTCCTAATGTTGCCATAGTGTTTCCTCCTTAGTTTTTATAGTATTTTTCCTTTTAAGTTATAATCTTTTGCTATAAGTTCTTCTATTACCTTATGTGCCTCATCATATCTACCCTCATAAGTATATACAAAAGCATTGTTTATTTTAAAATATTTATCGTCTATGTCAAATATTAAACTTTTGATATTTGTTGCAAAAAATTTTTTTGTGCATATACTGCCATTTTCTGTATTTTCTGCAAAATAATATTCTATATCTTCTCCATAAAAAATAGGTAGCGTTACTATATAAATGCCAAATTTAAAGTATTTCATTTTAATAGACATAAATTTTTCTTGATTAATATTTTTATAACATAAATAAACATCTTTGTTAGGGTAAGTATTATAAACAAAAGGTTTGTTTTTATATAAATACGAAAATTTTTTAAATTTGTCTTTATTATTTTCAAATATTTTAAAGCCTAATTGTTCTTCTTCCATATTTTGTATAATTTTTTCAAATATTTTGTATTTATTTTCTAAATTGTAATTTCCTTTTAAATATATGTGTCCTAAAGCATATCCTATTATGCTATTATTAGTTTCTTTAAAAATATATTCCATAATGTATAAAATATCATCACTAAATATATAATCTCCATTAAAAGCTTGGTACATACAATAATTTAAAAAATATTCTATAGATTTATTTTCTGTATCATTATTATATAAGTCCATAAATATTTGTTCTACATAATTATCAATACTATGTGTGTATACTGCTAGTTTTAATATATATTCATCTATTTCTTTTTTTATAATTCCCATATTTTGTAGAGTTTTTCTAAGCTCTATCCATTCTTTAAGTCCACCTTTATAGTTTTTTACAACTATATCTATAAAAACATCATCTACTTTTGAACGTATTAAAAGTTCATATGCAAATATGGCTATTGTTTTGTTATAAATGCTCTCTTTACTTATCTCTTTTATAGCATAAAATAAAGTATCATCTTCTAAATTTCTATATTTCTTTTTAATAATCTCTATAGATTTATAGTACTCTTTACAAAAAATATAAGATTTTACAATATTATCTATATATTTATCGCCTATATATTTTTCTAAAACTTTTTTATAATACATAGTTGCTGTTTCATAATCTTTATTATAAAAATTAATATTTCCAAGTGTTAATATGACTTGCATTTTTAAAGGTGTAGATATATCATCTATCCCCAAAACATTTTGTAAAAGTTCTGTTTTGTTATTATCTGTATTATCTATTTTTAAGTAATATTTTATAGTATTTATTATGGTAAACTTATCTTTATACCCTGTTTTGTAAAATCTATAAAAATATTTTCCATTAGTACCTTCTACAAGTTTATTAATATTTATTTTACAATTTAATATTTCATTTTTATTTTTTGAAAAAATGTAATAATTAAAATCTTTAGAGCTTGATTTTACAACAACAATATTATTTTCTATATTATATTCTTGTACACTATCTATATCATTATCCTTTATAAGTATTGTTTGTGCGTTATCATCTTCTACATAAATTTCATATAAAAAGTTATTAGGATATAACACATTCATTATTTTTATTTCTTCTAAAGACCCTGTTGGTATAAAATCTAATATATATTTATATATTGTATAATAATACCTGCCTACACAACCTTTTTCTAAAAAATATCCACCATATTTTAATATTTTATCCTTTTCTTCTACTACTAGTTCTATATATTTTTTGTTACTTAAAATAATATAATATATAAATGACATTATTTCTAAGTCTACGTTAGGCTCTTTTAAAAACTGCTTTATGGGATAAAGCCCTATATCCTCCATATTACTTTTATAGCAAGCTTTTATATAGCTAGTATTTAATCCTGGTAAAGATATTTGCCTATTTATCCCCTCCTTAAAAAAGAAATAGCTAATCTTTGTATGTATGTTATTTTTAAGATATTCTTGACAAATTTTTAAAAGTATTGAGTCTATGTTATATTCTTTGTATATTTTTTTGTTAAATATATCCTCATTAAAATAAAATAATATACTATTTTCATATCTAATTATAGATTTTTCTATATTTATACCTTTATATAAAGCCCATTTTACGTAGTTTTTAAATGTTTGTTTTTCAAAACTTAAAAAGTTTGATTTTTTTTCAAAAACAATATATAAAATTATATTTTTCCAAAAAATACTGTGGTGTATGTTTTCAATGTCTAACAAAATATTTCTATCCATATTATTTATGTATATTTTTAGTAGTGTTATATATATAATACAAAAATCGCTATCTATATTTTGTAAAGCCTTTATATACTTGTTAGTCCCTCTAACAGAACCTTTTTTAGCTTTTATTAATCCTTGTAAAAATAAATAAAAACTATACTTATCTATATCATTATTTTTTAAATATTTTTTATATTTTGATATATTGTTATTAAAATAATCTATTTTTTCTTTGTCATCTATATTTATGCTAAAGAAAAGTATGGCAAGTAAAATGTCAAAATCCGACTTATTATTATTTAAATACTCTGCACAGCAATTATAAGCTTTGTTTAGATAATCTATTTTGTCCATAGTCAAAAAGCCTAAATAATATCTATTTAAAAGCAGTATAAGTCGTTTTTTATTTTTTTTATTATTATATTGTTTTTCTATACTATTAATGCTTTTTTCTATAAAACTCATATTAATCTCCTATATTAAACTGTTGCCAATATATATTTTTTTTTGCATTTTATATACGCTATCATCTAAAATAGCTTTTATAAGTATTTCACTTTCTATATTAGGCTTTTTTGTAAAGTCCATCTGAGCTTTTAAAAAACCTGTAACCCTTATATTAAATCCTATTTCCGTATATTTAGATACAAGATATTTTTTACCCTCAAAAAATACAAATGTATCTTTTGGTACAATTTCTATTATTATGTCTTTTTCTGTATTATTTAATATTTTTAATGTTCCATTGTCTGTTGTAGTAAAATAATCTTTTTCAAATAATATTTCTAATGGGTTTTTTTTGCTAATTTCTATTATAATACTTTCTTTTGCTTTATTAAATATAATTTTTCTACGTTCAAAAAAATTAGTAATTTTATTTTTTAAAATTCTAAATTCTAGGTTATAGTTACCATTATCATCAAAATCTTTATTTGTGATTTTATCTTTGGATATTTTTATAAAATCTATATCATCTTCTATTGTAATATTTTCTTCAAAATAGCCTGTTCCTATAAGCTTTAATGGTATTATACCTATTATCTCTGCGTCAAAATTTGTTGTAAAGTATTTATATTTAAAGTTCTTTTGTGATAATTGTATATAGGCTTTTTCTTTAATTTTAGATAATACAAAAAAATTATCAATAGCTCTTTGTTTATTGGCATCTTTTAATATTTCTTCTACAACATCTATATGCTTGTAATTTATGTTTTTTAGCCATATCATAAATTCATATGAATAAAAAATTCTTATGGCCTCTATGTAGTTTTTTAAATAATACCCGTAAAATTCTTTTATAGTGTGTATTTTTTCTTTTCCACATTCTAGGTATACAAAGCTAGAAACAGTAATATAAACTGGTATATAAACCTGCCCTCCATTAGATATTATTATTATTTGGCTTTTTATAAAATCTCCATTATAATATATAGACGGGGCTATACTGTATTCTATTTTTACATCATTGCCAGAAAAACTTTCTCGGTCTAACAAAAGAAAATCTGTATTAGACACAATTTCTCCAGATAGTACCCCTCCACCTATATTTTTAATACTTATAACACCACTGCTTTTTTCATTAGTATTTATAGCTATTTTATCTATATCTATTTGTATAATTGGTAAAGGATACTCTAAAAATTCTACTAAATTCATATTTGTACCTTCTTTATATATTTTATAATTTAAATTTTTTATTAACCTTATTATAAATGATTTTTTTAAATCTATCAACTTTTTATATAAATAATTGTTGAAATAAATATATTTTTAATTTAATATATATATTAACAACATATTATATAAATATATAAATTTTTAAAGGAGAAGTTTTATGCTTAACCACGGAGGAGATTTAGATATTATACAAAAAAAATATAATATTTCAAGAGAAAAAATTATAGACTTTAGCGGAAATATAAACCCTTTAGGTATATCTAACAAAATAGAAAACACCATAAAAAATAATATTAATGTTATAACTACCTATCCAGATAAAGACTATATTTCTTTAAAAAATTCTATATCAACTTATTGTAACTGTAATAAAAATAACATTATTGTTGGAAATGGCTCAACAGAGATTATATCTTTATTTATAAAGAATTTGTCCCCTAAAAATGCTATTATTGTATCTCCTTCTTATTCCGAATACGAAAGAGAATTAAAAAATAACAACTGCAACATACACTTTTTTGACTTAAAGGAAGAAGATGATTTTTTATTAAATGTAGACAAGCTTATAAGCTGTATAAATGATAATATAGATTTAATCGTACTATGTAATCCTAATAATCCAACAGGGACAGCTATAAACAACAACCAAATTAAACTAATTTTAAATAAATGTAAATTTTTAATGATAGATGAAACATATGCCGAATTTTCTAGCGACATTGAAAATATTTGCGCTACATCTTTAGTAAATGACTATGACAATCTTTTTGTAATAAGAGGTACATCAAAATTTTTTGGAGTTCCTGGTATAAGGCTTGGTTACGGAATTTGCAAAAATAAAAATATATTAGACAAAATAAATAAATACAAAGACCCCTGGAGCGTTAATTCTATTGCAAATTTAATTGGTATAAGTATGTTTGATGATAAAGAGTATATACAAAATACAAAAAATTTAATACTAAATCAAAAGCAATTTATTTTTGAAGAATTATCTAAAATAAAAAATTTAAAATTTTATAAATCTAGCTCTAATTTTATACTATGTAAAATTTTAAATAATAAAACTACATCTAGCAAACTTTTTGAAGACCTAATAAAAGAAAATATATTAATACGAGATGCTAAAAGTTTTCCTTTTTTAGATGATACATTTTTTAGATTTTGTATACTATCTGAAAAAAATAACAGGTTATTAATACAAAAATTTAAAAATATTTTATCATAAGAGGTAATATATGTTAAAAAATATTGAAAAAATTGATGTTTTAGATTTAACTAAAGAAGATGCTTTGCAAGAGGCAAAACGCTGTTTACAATGTAAAAAACCTCTTTGTGTTACTGGGTGTCCTATACAAAATAATATACCACAATTTATTAAGGCTATTATAGATAATGATATACATTTAGCTTATAATATTCTAACAGAAAAAACAAACCTACCTTCAATATGTGGTAAAATTTGTCCACACGAAAAACAATGTGAAGGTAGCTGTGTATTATCTAGAAAAAAACACCTGTAAAAATTGGTAAAATAGAAAATTTTATAGCAAATTATGCTTATGAAAATAACCTTATAGATAACAATAAAAATAATAACTGCTTAGGTAATGTAGCTATTATTGGCTCTGGACCTTCTGGACTTAGCTGTGCATATATTCTTGCAAAGGAAGGATTTAATGTAGATATTTATGAAATGGAGCAAAAAGCAGGAGGTATTCTATCTTATGGTATACCTACATTTAGGTTATCGCCTATTACAGTTAATAGAGAAATAGAAAAATTAAAAAATCTTGGTGTAAATTTTATATTAAACAGTAAGCTAGGTAAAGATTTTACATTAGAAACTTTAAAAAATAAAGGATATAATGCTATTTATATATCAACAGGTGCAAATATGCCAAAATCTATTAATGTTAAAGGAGAGGAGCTTAACGGAGTTATACACGCTAATCATTTTTTAACAGAATATGCTAAAGATAATATCCTAATAAATAAACAAGATGTTGTTTTAGTTATTGGTGGTGGAAATGTAGCTATGGACGCTTGCCGTACCTCTAAACTTATAGCAGATAATACAACTGTTGTTTATAGAAGAACTCAACAAGAAATGCCCGCCTCTTGCGAAGAATACGAGCAAGCTATTAAAGATGGTGTACCTTTTATGTGGAGGTGTAGTCCTTTAGAATTTATTGGTGAAAATAACAACCTTACAGGTTTAAAGGTAAAAAATCTTGATACAGAAAAAGAATTTATTATACCTTGTACTGTTGTTTTAACTGCCATTGGCTCCAAGCCTATTATAAATGATAATTTAATAGATATTGATGATTGGGGTTATATAAAAGTATCTAATACCCCTTTTGGTATGACTAATATAGATGGTGTTTTTGCTGGTGGAGATGTTGTTAATGGACCTGATACAGTTGTTGTAGCTATGCGTGAAGGTAGAAAAACTGCATATAGTATAAAAGATTATATTTTAACAAAAAATATGGTATAACATTATATTTTTTACAAATAATATACCTATAAAAAGGAGGTGTATTATGGCAAAAGCTGGAATGAAAAGACCTGGTAAAAATAGTCAACCAAAAACAGAAAGTAATAAAAAATATAACTCCAATAAAAATACAGTAGAACCTGTGCCAGAAATACAAAATAAAAATGATTAAAATAATTTTTTAATACAAATTTAAGAAAAAAATTATATTGTCATACCTTAATTTGTATAAATCAATTTTTTAGATAATGTATATCTAAAAACAGGTATTCCTATATATTTTTATTCGTAAAAATTAATACAAACAACCGTATATAATTTTACCTTTAAAAATATAAGTCATACCTTAATTGTATTTAATAAAAATCATAATAAAATAAGGGCTATATAGCCCTTATTTTATTATGATTGCAAACATTTTTTTACAATTTCGCTTATTGTTTTATTCTCTGCTCGACCTTTCGTCCTATCAGAAACTAATGCCATAACTTTGCCCATATCTTTCATAGAACTAGCACCAATTTCCTTAATTGCATATAAAACGATTTCGTTGATTTCTTCAACACTTAACTGTTCGGGAAGGTAAGATTTTAAAATCGTGAGTTTTTGGTTTAATTCATCAATTAAATCCTGTCTGCCACTTTTTTGAAAGTCAGGAAGCACGTCATTGCATTTTTTTATTTCTTTGATAATAACTTCAATAATACCGTCATCTTCAAGCTCAATCTTTTGGTCTTTCTCGATTTGAAGAATGCCCGCACGAACCATCTGAATGGTATCTTTAAGGATATTATCCTTTTGCTTCATAGCCTCCTTCAAATCAGCAAAAAGCTGTTCTTTTAATGACATACACATCATCCCTTTTATTATTAGTTAAATTTACGTTTTCTAGCTGCTTCAGATTTTTTCTTACGTTTAACACTTGGTTTATCATAAGCTTCTCTTTTACGAACTTCGCCCATAATACCAGCTTTAGCACAGCTTCTTTTAAATCTACGAAGAGCGCTATCTAAAGATTCATTTTCTTTAACTCTTACTTCTGACATTTGAATTCCCTCCCTCCAGTTACATTGTTATATGCAACATGCACTCCAAAATTATACACAATTTTTTGGAAATAGTCAACCACCTTAAAGATATTTTTTTATTTTTAATACTAAAGTACAAAACATCTGGCACACTTTAACATTATTTTATCAATACCCTTGACATAAAATAAATTTTATTATATATTTTATATATATTGTAAGTGTTTAAAAGGGACTAGTATGTATATTAGCTTTTTTTAGAGAAAAGATGGTTGGTGAAAATCTTTATTAGCCTATACAGAACCTACCCTTCTAGCTTCTATATGAAAATATGGCGTTGTCCTAGCGTTAATAGGAATAGAGTGAATGCTTTGCATTAAGAAGGGTGGTACCGCCGTTTTGGTCCCTTGTTTCTTTTTGTTAAGCTTTTTTTAATTTTATAAAAGGAGAAATATTATGTCTAACGAAAAATTAGTAAAAGAAATAACTTCTATGGAGGAAGATTTTGCACAGTGGTATACAGATATAGTAAAAAAAGCTGACCTTATAGATTATTCTTCTGTTAGAGGCTGTATGATATTAAGACCTTATGGCTTTGCTATATGGGAACTTATACAAAAAGAACTTGATAAAAAATTTAAAGAAACAGGACACGAAAATGTTTGTATGCCAATGTTTATACCTGAGAGCCTTTTACAAAAAGAAAAAGACCATATAGAAGGCTTTGCTCCAGAAGTAGCTTGGGTTACACACGGTGGCTCAGAAAAATTAACAGAACGTCTTTGTGTTAGGCCTACATCTGAAACTTTATTTTGTGAGCATTATGCAAATATTGTAGAATCTTATAGAGATTTACCTATGCTTTATAATCAATGGTGCTCTGTTGTTAGATGGGAAAAAACAACAAGACCATTTTTAAGAAGTGTAGAGTTTTTATGGCAAGAAGGACATACTGTTCACGCAACAGAAGAAGATGCACAAGAAGAAACTTTAAAAATGTTAAATATATATGCAGATTTTTGTAAAGATTTTTTAGCTATTCCAGTTATAGAAGGACAAAAAACAGATAAAGAAAAATTTGCCGGTGCTAAAGCAACTTACACTATAGAATCTCTTATGCACGATGGTAAAGCCTTACAGTCAGGTACATCTCACAACTTTGGTGATGGCTTTGCTAAAGCTTTTGGTATACAATATACAGATAAAGAAAATAAATTACAATATGCACACCAAACATCTTGGGGTATGTCTACTCGTTTAATAGGTGGGCTTATAATGGTTCATAGTGATAATAACGGGCTTGTTTTACCTCCTAACATTGCACCTATCCAAATAGTTATTTTACCTATTAATATGAAAAAAGAAGGCGTAATAGAAAAAGCTAATGAGCTTAAAGATTTACTTTCTAAAAAATATAGAGTAAAAATAGATTTAACTGACAAATCTGCTGGTTGGAAATATAGCGAATATGAAATGAAAGGTGTTCCTTTAAGATTGGAAATAGGCCCTCGTGATATACAAAACAACCAATGTGTATTAGTTCGTAGAGATAATAGAGAAAAGGTTTTTGTAAATTTAGATGATTTAGAAACTACAATAAATGAAATGCTTAAAACTTTACAACAAGATTTATTCGATAAAGCCTTAAAACATAGAAATGAAAATACCTTTGTTGCAAAAACTTTAGAACAATTTGAAAATCAAATTAACAAAAAACAAGGATTTATAAAATCTATGTGGTGTGGAGATACAGCTTGTGAAGAAAAAATTAAAGATTTAACAGGTGCTACATCTCGTTGTATACCTTTTGAACAAGAAAATATATCTGATACTTGCATATGTTGTGGTAACCCTGCTAAAAAAATGGTTTACTGGGCAAAAGCATATTAATATTTATAAACAATTTTTTGAATACTCTGTATACAAAAACAGATACTTCTATATATTTTTATTCGTAAAATTTAATACATAAATCCGTATATAATTTTTACTTTAAAAATATAAGTCGTATCTTAATTGTAATAAACAATTTTTTGAATACTCTGTATACAAAAACAGATACTTCTATATATTTTT
>NZ_CAUWHO010000053.1:0-14148 GCF_963558545.1 uncultured Tyzzerella sp.
ATCATATGTTGTACAATCTGGCGATACCCTTTGGGATTTAGCAAAAAAATTTAATACAACAGTAGATGATATAGTAAAGCTTAATGATATAGAAAATCCTGATTTAATCTATCCAGGGCAAAAATTATTAATACTTAAAAAAATTAGAGCTTAGTTATTTTATAATTTTTAAATAATATAATTGACAATATTAAATATAGATGTTAACATTTATTTATACAATTGACAGGGGAGCTTGTACTGGCAAGTTGAGAGGAAGTAATTAACTTCGACCCTTTACCTGATGCAGATAATGCTGCCGTAGGAAGTCATAATTATAGATAGAATATGATTTTTTAGGGATACTTTGCATTAGGTATCCCTTTTTATTGTTGTAATCAAAAAATTATTTAATTTAGATAGGAGATTAAAATGTTAAAAGATTATCTTGAAAGTGTAAAAAAAATAAACCCACTTATACATAATATTACAAATTATGTAACAGTAAATGATTGTGCTAATATATTACTTGCTTGTGGTGCATCGCCTATTATGGCTGATGATATTAACGAGGTAGAAGAGATAACAAGTATTTGTAATGGGTTAAATATTAATATAGGTACATTAAATACTAGGGTTATTGAATCTATGTACAAGGCAGGGGTACAGTCTAATAAACTTGGGCATATAGTTGTACTTGACCCAGTTGGTGTAGGTGCATCAAGTCTTAGAACAAGTACAGCTAATAGACTTATTAAAGATATAAAATTTACAGTAATTCGTGGCAATATTTCAGAAATTAAAAATTTAGCATTAGAAAATGATACATCAATTACAAAAGGTGTAGACGCTAATATTTTAGATACAGTTACAGAAGAAAATATTAACGAGGCAGTTAACCTTGCTAAAAAGTTTTCTGAAAAAACAGGAGCTGTTATAGCCATTACAGGAGCTATTGATATTATAGCAGATTCTCAAAAGGCTTATTGTATTTTTAATGGAAATCCTATGATGAGTAAGGTAACAGGTACAGGGTGTCAATTATCCGCTTTGATAACAGCATATGTAAGTGCAAATCCTGAAAATCCATTAGAAGCTACTGTTTCTGCAGTTTGTACAATGGGCGTTTGTGGAGAAAAAGCATATAAATTAATGGATAATAATAGTGGAAATAGTAGTTATAGAAATTACATTATAGATTCTGTATATAATTTAACTGGTGAGGAATTAGATAAAATGGCAAAATATAAAGTATATTAAATAAGGTGATTAAAATGAAATGTAGTAGAGAAATGATGCAACTTTATGCTATAACGGACCGTAGTTGGTTAAAAAATCAAACTTTGGAGCAACAGGTGGAATATGCTTTAAAAGGTGGAGTTACTTGTGTTCAAATTAGAGAAAAAAACCTTGATAATGACTTATTTTTAAAAGAGGCTATAAAGATAAGGGAGATTTGTAATACATATAAAATTCCATTTATAGTTAATGATAACATAGAAGTTGCAGTAAAATCTAATGCCGATGGAATACATATAGGACAAGATGATGGGGATATAAAAGATATTAGAAAAATCTTAGGAAATGATAAAATAATTGGTGTTTCTGTTCAAAATATAGAACAAGCTATCATTGCAGAAAAAAATGGGGCAAGTTATCTTGGTGTTGGAGCTATATTTAAAACAGAAACTAAACCTGATGCTAAATGTGTTTCATTAGAGCAATTGAAATTAATATGTGAAAATGTTTTAATTCCTGTAGTTGCTATTGGTGGTATAAATAAAAGTAATATTATGGACTTAGCTAAAACAAAAGTAGATGGCGTAGCTATGATATCCCAAATATTTTCGGCACAAAATATAGAAAAAGAATGTATGGAACTACTAAAACTATCAAAAGAAATGTTAAATTTATAATTAATAGGAGGGGTTATATTGGAAAAATTGACACTTACACAAAAACTTTATAATGCTTCACAAAATATATGGAAATCATACTATAATCACCCATTTATTATTGGTATGTCTGAAGGAAATTTAGAGAAAGATAAATTTAGATTTTATTTAATACAAGATTATATTTATTTATTAGACTATGTAAAAGTATTTGCTCTTGGCATAGTAAAAGCTAGTGATGAACAAATTATGAAAAAATTGGCATTTTTATTAAATGATATATTAAATAGTGAAATGACAATTCATAATAGATACAATAATTTACTTAAAATAACAGAAGAAGAAATTAAAAATACAAAAAAATCTATACATAATACATCATATACAAAATATATGATAGAGATAGGTTATAGTGGGGATATACTTGATATATTAGTTGCTGTTTTAGCTTGTTCTTGGAGCTATAAAGAAATAGGAGAAAGTTTATCCAAAAGTAAAAATTATTCAAAAGATAATTTTTATTATGATTGGATAGATGGATATTGCACAGATACTTTTGAAAAGGATACTAATGAGCTTATACAACTTATAGATAATTTAGGCGAAAACTGCACATTGGAAAAATATAAAAAGTTAGAAGAAATATTTATTAATTGTAGTAGATATGAATATAATTTTTGGGAAATGTCTTATAAAAAAGAATTTTAAATATTAATTTTGGGAGGGATTTATGAAAGTATCATTAACAATAGCAGGTAGTGACTCTAGCGGTGGAGCAGGGATTCAAGCAGATATAAAAACAATGACAACAAACGGTGTTTATGCTATGAGTGCTATAACAGCTCTTACGGCACAAAATACACAAGGAGTTTATGATATTTTAAATGTAACAGAAGATTTTATGAAAATACAACTAGATACTGTTTTTAATGATATATATCCAGATTCTGTAAAAGTAGGTATGGTATCTTCACAAGAAATATTAAATGTTATTGTTGAAAAATTGAAAGAATACAATGCAAAAAATATAGTAGTAGACCCTGTTATGATATCTACAAGTGGGTGCAAATTAATCTCTGATAATGCAATTTCATTTTTAAAAGAAAATTTATTCCCTTTGGCAAGGATAATAACACCTAATATACCAGAGGCTGAGCTTTTAACAGGGATAAAAATAAAAAATAAAGATGATATGATAGATGCTTCAAAAAATTTATATGATAAATATAAATGTGCCGTACTTTGTAAAGGAGGGCATAGCACTGAAAACTCAGATGATTTATTATATAATAATGGAGTTATGTGGTTTTATGGAGAAAAAATTGATAATAAAAATACTCACGGGACAGGGTGTAGCCTATCTAGTGCAATTGCGGCTAATCTTGCTAAGGGTCAAATGTTAGACGAAGCAGTTAAAAATGCTAAAGATTATATTTCTGGTGCATTAAGGTGTATGCTTAATCTTGGAAAGGGAACAGGTCCTATAAATCATTTATTTAATTTAAACTTTAAAGATTGATATATTTAAAAAAATTATAAATATATACCTTTTTAAATTAAAATATTATTTACTAAATTTATGATATTTTAAACAATATATAAAAAAGATAAGAATAGGCATAATGTGGTGCTATCTTATCTTTTTTTATTAAATACAATTAAGATATGACTTATATTTTTAAAGGAAAAATTATATAGGGGTGTTTGTATTAATTTTTACGAATAAAAATATATAGGAATATCTGCTTTTGAATACAGAGTATTCAAAAAATTGATTAAATACAATTAAGGTATGACTTATATTTTTAAAGGAAAAATTATATAGGGGTGTTTGTATTAATTTTTACGAATAAAAATATATAGGAATATCTGCTTTTGAATACAGAGTATTCAAAAAATTGATTAAATACACAAATATAAAATAGTTGACAAAATCACTATGTTACACTATACTAACAATATGTAGTTTGGTACAACATATAATTTTAAGGAGTATAATATGAAATATATATTAATAAACCCTGTTACAGACCAGATGTATGAAAAAGATATTCTTAATAATTTTTTAAAAATAAATGGATATACAAGAGTTTTTACTAATAATAACTGGGCTAATGTAGTTATGGAAAAATATGATAGTACAATAAAAAATACTAAAAATACAACAGTTATTGATATGAGATGTCCTTTAGCTGTAGATGTTGTAAAAGAAAATACTAATAAAAATGAAAACATTATATTTCCAGATATAGAGCCAATTTTAATACATTGTGCAAGAGAAATTAGCCTAAGAGAAGATTTAAAAGATGGAGAAAAAATTATAATTACACCTTGTAAATCATTAAAAGAAATGGGTAATAAACTTTTATTAGATAATACAATTTTTATGACTTGGTTAGAGTTTTTAAAATATTTAAATAATAATATAGAAGGAAACTTTTTAAAAAGTACGCCTATACCTCTTGGTTTTTTTGATAAACTTAATGTTAGAAAGGAAAGTTTATCTGGAGATGAAAATATAAAAAATTATTTTAAAAATAAAAAGTTTGAAGGTTTAGATATAATAGAAATGTTATATTGCCATAATGGGTGTCATAATGGTGATGGGGTTGTAGAAAATGAAAATTATTAAACAATTATTAGTAATATTAGGCATTGTTTTAATATGGCAAATAACTTGTAGCATTGATATTTTTAATACATACATTTTACCACCACCATTAAAAGTATTTAATACTTTTATTAAAATGGTTACATCTGGAGAGATTATTGAAGATATTTATATAAGCTTTAAAAGAGTTTTAATAGGTTATATTATTTCTTTTATTTTAGCATTTATTGTAGCAGTAATATCTTTTTTAAAAAAATCATTAAGCCAATATTATGAGTTTTTAATACAGTTATTTAGAAATATTCCACCACTTAGTATGATTCCATTACTTATACTTTGGTATGGCATAGGAGAAATGACAAAAATTATAATTATTATACTTGCATCATTTTTTCCAATGTATCTTAATATACTTAAAGGATTTAAGGAATGTGATAAAAAATTGCTTGAAGTTGGAGATATATTTGGGTATTCTAAGTATAAAAAGTTTATAAAAATAACGCTTCCTTATGCTATTTCTGATATATTAATAGGAATGAGAATAGGTTTAGGGTATAGTTGGCGAGCTATAATAGGTGCAGAAATGATTGCAGCATCAACAGGTATTGGACATATGATTTTATTTGCTCAACAATTATCTAGAACAGATAAAGTTATTATAGGTATTATTACTATTGGTATAGTAGGATATTTATGTGATTTATTGTTTGCATTTATAATAAATAAATGTTTAAGAGGAGGCAATAAAAGTGTGTGGAATTAATATAATGAATGTTTCTAAAAAATATAATATAGATAATAAAAACATTGTTGTATTAAATAATATAAACCTTAATATAGATGAAAATAAAATAACTATAATATTGGGTAAAAGTGGTTGTGGAAAAACAACTCTTTTACGTATTTTGGGTGGACTAGAAAAATGTGATTGTGGAAATATACAATATGAAAATATAGAAAAACTGGCGTATGTTTTTCAGGAGCCTAGACTAATGCCTTGGTTAAATGTTGAAAAAAATATTAAATTTGGATTAAATAAAGAAGAAATAGATGATGAAAAAATTAAATCAATAATTAATACTGTTGGTTTATCTTCTTTTGAAAAGGCTAATATACAACAATTATCCGGTGGAATGCAACAACGTGTTTCCATTGGGAGAGCCCTTGCATTTGAACCTTCATTTATTTTAATGGACGAGCCTTTTTCTGCTTTAGATTACTTTACTAGAGAGCAAATGCAAAATGAATTATTAAAGATAAAAAATAAAAGTAATTGTGGTATTTTATTTGTTACACATAGTATAGATGAGGCTATACGCCTTGGGGATAAAATAATAATCTTAGAAGACGGAAATATAAAAGATACCTTTGTTATAGAAGAAAATCAATTAAGCCGTAATTTATTAGAAGAGAAATATATTTTAATAAAACAGGAAATTTTAGATAAATTAAATTTTAAAGGAGTTAAACTATGAAAAAAATACTTTCTATTATTTTAGCAGCAACATTAATGACAGCTACATTAAGTGGCTGTGTAAAAAAGGAAAATAGTAGCTTAGATAAAATTACTATGACATATGTTACATCACCATTAAATGTACCATCTATAATAGATAAAGAAAAGCAAATATTTACAGAAAAATTTAAAGAAGATGGAATTTCTGTTGAATATGCAGAAATTTTATCTGGTGCAGACCAAACACAAGCTTTAGCTTCGGGAGATGTTCAAATATTATATGCAGTAGGTGCATCTTCTGTAATATTATCTGCTGCTAACGATGCTGATATAAAAATACTTAATACTTATAGCCGTTCGCCAGAATCTTTTACTATTTATTCTAAAGATGATACAATTAAATCTCCAAAAGATTTGGTAGGAAAGACTGTTGCAGGTCCAGCAGGAACTAACCTACATGAGCTTTTAGTTGCATATTTAGAAACAGAAAATTTAACAATAGATGATGTAAACTATGTTAATATGTCTATTGGAGATGCAAATGCAGCTTTAGAAGGTGGAAGTGTAGACGCTGCTTTACTTGCAGGGGTATCTGCCTATAATGCCGGATTACAAGGGTATAATTTAATTACTGACGGAAAAGGATTAATAGATGCTATTATTGTAGTCGCATTAAGACAAGATTTTTATGAAAATAACAAAGAGATAGTTGATAAATTTTATACTTATCAAGAAGAAATTAACAAATACATAAATGATAATTTAGATGAAAGCTTATCTATTGTTGCTAAAAACTTAGATTTAGATGAAAGTGCAGTTAAAGAAATGTATGCAAAATATGATTTTTCATTGGAAATAACTGAACAAGATAAATTAGGGTTACAAAAAACGGCAGATTTTATGTTAAAAAATGGTATGATAGATAAAGAGGTAGATATAGATACTTTATTTTTAAACTAATTAAGTATATTTAATAGTATAAAGCTCTATTGAAAATATTTCAATAGAGCTGAGGTTGTAGACAAAGTCTACAACCTCTTCAAAAAAATAACAAGTTTATTTTTTGATATAATCTAGGGTAGAAAAGCTGATTTCTTCACACAAGGGCTAAAGCCACTTGAAATCTAGCTTTTTACACAATCCGAGGCAAAGCCACGTATTGTGATTAAAATTTTTATACCCTATAAATAGGATATAAAAATGAAAAAAATTTGATTTAATAATATTTTGTCTTAAATCTAAGCTCTATTGAAAATATTTCAATAGAGCTTTAATAGTGTATATTTAAATATTAAAATGGAAATAAAACTTGATATATATTGTTATTTAAGATATTATATTTATATACTAGTAAATCAATATTATTTAGACTAATAATTTTAGGAGGCTTAAAGTGTATAATAAATATTCTAAAAAAGCTCAAGAGTTTATAAATGATAAAGAGATTTTACAAACTATTGAATGGGTTAAAGAAAATGTAAACAATAAAAACCTTATAAATGATGTTTTAGAAAAAGCTAAAAATTTAAAAGGTATAGACCATAGAGAAGCACTTTTATTGTTAGAGTGTCCTTTTGAAGATTTAAATGAAGAAATATATAATCTTGCTAAATATGTAAAAAATAAAATATATGGTAAAAGAGTTGTATTATTTGCACCTATATATCTTTCTAACTATTGTGTAAACGGTTGTGTATATTGTTCTTATAATTATAAAAATAAAGATATTACTAGAAGAAAACTAACACAAGATGAAATAGTAAATGAGGTTAAAGCTTTGCAAGATATGGGGCATAAAAGATTAGCTCTAGAGCTAGGCGAAGACCCTGTTAATAATTCTATAGATTATGTTTTAGAAAGTATTAATACTATATATAGTGTTAAACACAAAAATGGTGTTATAAGAAGGGTAAATGTTAATATAGCAGCAACTTCTGTTGAAAACTATAAAAAGCTTAAAGAGGCAGAAATAGGAACATATGTATTATTTCAAGAAACATACAATAAAGAAAATTATGAAAAGCTACACCCTTTTGGACCAAAACATAATTATGATTATCATACAGAGGCTATGGATAGAGCTATGGAGGCAGGGCTTGATGATGTAGGTATAGGTGTTTTATTTGGGTTAAATATGTATAGGTATGATTTTGTTGGACTTTTAATGCACGCAGAGCATTTGGAGGCAACTATGGGTGTTGGGCCCCATACAGTTAGTGTCCCTAGAATAAAAGATGGTAATAATGTAGATAGCTCTGAATATAGTGATGCTATATCTGATGAGCTGTTTAAAAAGATAATTGCTATTTTAAGAATAACTATGCCTTATGTTGGAATTATTGTATCTACTAGAGAATCTCAAGAAGTTAGGGAAAAAACTTTAGAAATAGGTGTTTCTCAAATAAGTGGTGGCTCTAAAACAAGTGTTGGTGGGTATACAACAGCACCAGAAGAAAATACAGAGCAATTTTCTATTACTGATGAAAGAACTTTAGAAGAAATTGTAGAATGGTTATTAAAACTTGGGTATGTACCTAGTTTTTGTACAGCTTGTTATAGAGAAGGTAGAACAGGAGATAGATTTATGCAGCTAGCTAAATCTGGGCAAATAGTAAACTGTTGTAATCCTAACTCTTTAATTACATTAAAAGAATATGTACAAAACTATGCTTTAGAAAACACAAAGCGAATTGCTAATAAAGTTATAGAAGAAGAGCTTAAAAATATACCTAATGAAAAAGTAAAATGTATTACTACAAAATATTTACAAGAAATGTGTGATGGTAACCAAGACTTTAGATTTTAGAGAGGGGAAAATATATTGAACAGTGTGCCAAAAGGGGAAAGAAAGCATATAGCTATTTTTGGAAGGACTAATACGGGAAAGTCGTCTTTAATAAATTTTTTAACTAATCAAAATTTATCTATTGTTTCTGATAAAGAGGGTACTACTACAGACCCTGTGTATAAAAATATGGAAATAATAGGCTTAGGTGCTTGTACATTAATTGATACTGCAGGTTTTGATGATAGTACATATTTATCTGACGAAAGAATGGAAAAAACAGAGATAGCTTTATTAAAGACAGACTTAGCTATTTTAGTTTTTTCTGATGATGATTTTTCCATTGAAAAAAAATGGGTTGAAAGATTTAAATATTTGGAGATACCATTTATATGTGTAATAAATAAAATTGATATAATAAAAGAACAAGATATATTAGCTACAAAAATATTAAATGACTTTGGTAAAAATCCTATTCTTGTAAGTTGTAAAGAAAAAATAGGATTTGAAGATTTAATATACACTATAAAGAGTAATTTTAAAGATGAAATGGAAATGGAAATAACAGGAGAGCTAGTAAAAGAAAATGATGTAGTTTTACTTGTTATGCCACAGGATAAGCAAGCACCTAAAGGTAGGCTTATTTTACCACAAGTACAAGTTTTAAGGGAATTACTAGATAAAAAATGTACAGTTTTATCTACATCTTTAAAAGATATATCAAATGCTTTAAATAGTTTGAAAAAATCACCAGATGTAATAATAACAGATTCTCAAATTTTTAAAGAAGTTTATGAGCAAAAGCCTACTGAAAGCAAAATAACTTCATTTTCTGTTTTATTTGCTGGATATAAAGGGGATATACATTATTACTTAGAAAGTGTAAAGATTTTAGAAAATCTAAAGGGAAGTGCCAATATAATAATATCTGAAGCTTGTACACACAATGCAATAGACGGAGATATTGGAAGAGAAAAGATACCTAATCTTTTAAGAAAAAAATTTGGAAATGATATAAACATAACAGTAGTAACAGGGGATAACCTCCCAAAAGATTTAGAAAATTATGATTTAATAATACAATGTGGTGCTTGTATGTTTAATAGAAAATATGTTCTTAATAGGATAAATATGGCTAAGGATAAAAACATACCTGTTACTAATTATGGGATAATTATAGCTTATCTAAATGGTATATTAGATAAAATAAATATTTAAAGGAAGAGAGATGAATTTTTTGATAGATAAAATATTAGAAAAAGAAGAACTTACAAAAGATGATTTAGTAGCTCTTTTATCTATAGAAAAAGAAGAAGAACTTAATAAATTATTTAAAAAGGCATATTCTGTAAAGGAAAAATATATAGGTAGAGTATCTCATTATAGAGGGCTTATAGAATTTTCTAATTATTGCATAAAAGATTGTAAATATTGTGGTATTAGAAAAAGCAATAGTTTAGTAGATAGATTTGATATGAATAAAGAAGAAGTGCTAAAAATGGCTAAGTGGGCCTTTGATAACGAATATGGGTCTATAACTTTACAATCTGGAGAAAGAACAGATAGTAAATTTGTAGATTTTGTTACAGATGTTATACAGTCTATAAAAGATTTTTCTGGTGGTAACTTAGGTATGACTTTATGTATGGGCGAACAAAGTGAAGAAGTTTATAAAAGATGGTTTGAAGCTGGTGGGCATAGGTACTTATTAAGAATAGAAACTACTAATAAAGATTTATATAAAAATATACACCCTCAAAATGATTTGCATTCTTTTGATACGAGAGTAGAATGTTTAAAATCTCTTAGAAAAATAGGGTATCAAGTTGGTACTGGCGTAATGATGGGAATACCTAACCAGACAATAGAAGATTTAGCAAATGACATTATATTTTTTAAGGATATGGACATTGATATGATAGGTATGGGGCCTTATATAGTCCATAAAGATACACCTATAGGGAAATATGCACTGGAGCAAGGTTTAGATACAGAAGAATATAAAAAATATAGATTTCTTTTAGGCCTTAAAATGATTGCTGTTACAAGAATATTTTTAAAAGATGTAAATATTGCAGCAACAACTGCTTTACAAGCATTAGACCCTTTAGGAAGAGAAAAGGGTATAAAAGCAGGTGCTAATATACTTATGCCTATTATTACTTTAGAAGATTATAGAGAAAAATATCAATTATATGATAATAAGCCTTGCATAGATGATAATGCTGATAAATGTAAAAATTGTTTAACAGGTAGGGTTATGAGCGTTGGAGAAAAAGTTGGTTTTGGCGAGTTTGGGGATTCTAAACATTTTTTTGTTAGAAATAGATAAAAATACTATAACTAAATGATTATATTATTAAAGATGTATATAAAAAAATAAAATAATGTGTATATATGGTTGAAAATGTTATAAGTATAGTTTATAATCATAATTAAAATTATGAAAATTACTAATTATATATTTGTTAAAGGAGAAAGATATAATGATTTCTAGTAATAAAATTTGTATTAGCAACCAATGGCAATATTCCAAAAATAAAGATGACAATAAAGTTGTTGTAAACATTCCTCATACTTGTGAGGAAGTACCTTATAACTATTTTGACGAAAAAATGTACCAATTTATTAGTTATTATGAAAATGATATAACTATTAAAAATTCTAATAAAAGAATATTTTTAAAATTTGATGGTGTTATGACAGCCTTTACACCATCTATTAATGGAAACAAACTAGAAGAACGAAGAGGTGGATATATACCTCATACTGTGGAAATAACAGATTATATTAAAGATGGTGAAAATAAAATTTTTGTAGAAGTAGATTCGACAGAAAGAACAGATATACCTCCTTTTGGGTATATTGTAGATTATCTTACTTTTGGTGGTATATATAGAGATGTTTGGCAATATGAGGTAGATAATACATTTATAAGAAATTTATTTTTTAAATATGAAGTGATAGAGCATAATGGAAAAACGG
The DNA here is from genome assembly GCF_963558545.1 of uncultured Tyzzerella sp. Lineage (NCBI taxonomy): Bacteria > Bacillati > Bacillota > Clostridia > Lachnospirales > Lachnospiraceae > Tyzzerella > uncultured Tyzzerella sp. The sequence continues at coordinate 11,712 of NZ_CAUWHO010000053.1, forward strand.
GAAAAGTTAAATGTATGCCTATTGTAGAAATAGATTCTTTAAATGGAGAAGATATAAAAGTATGCTATGAAGTTTTAGGTACTAAAGTAGAAACTAATATTAGTGCAGAAAAAGGTATTAATAGATATAATTTAGAAGAAACTATTATAGAAAGTGTAGAATTGTGGTCTATAAAAAGTCCTAAAATGAATATATGTAATACATCATTAGTAGGTAGTACATCTAATGATGGTGCTACAATAAAAGTTGGGTTTAGAGATTTAAAAATAGTGCCAGAGGGTGTATTTATAAATGGAGAAAAAATAGATTTAATAGGCTTAAACAGGCACCAAAGTTTCCCTTATGTTGGATATGCTATGCCTAAAAGAGCTCAAGAAGAAGACGCTATTATACTAAAAGAAACTTTAGGGTTAAATACTGTTAGATGTTCGCATTACCCTCAATCTACATATTTCTTAGATAAATGTGATGAAATTGGTTTGTTAGTATTAGAAGAAATACCAGGTTGGCAACACATTAGTAAAGAAGAACCTTGGAGAAAACAAGTTTTAGATGATGTAAAAGGTATGATAGAAAGAGATTACAACCATCCAAGTATTTTAACTTGGGGTGTTAGAATAAATGAATCTGGTGATGATGAAGAATTATATACAAAAACTAATAAACTAGCAAAAGAATTAGATGATACTAGACTTACATCTGGAGTTAGATGCTATGAAAATAGCCAACTTTTAGAAGAAATTTACACAATGAATGATTTTGCTCATTGTGGAAAAGATATTGTACTTAGAGATAGAAAAACTGTTACAGGATTAGACTATCCTGTTCCTTATATGATAACAGAATTTTGTGGACATATATATCCTACTAAAAAGTTTGATTGTGAGCAAAAACTTGTAGAGCACGCATTAAGACACGGTAGAGTTCAAAGCAAAGCTAGGTTAGATGATGAAATTTTAGGTGCTATTGGTTGGTGTGCATTTGATTATAATACACATTTTGATTTTGGTAGTGGCGATAGAATCTGTTACCACGGTGTTATGGATATGTTTAGAATGCCAAAATTTGCAGCATATATGTATAGAAGCCAAAAAGATGTGGAAGATGAAATTGTACTAGAGCCTTTAACTTACTGGACTAGAGGAGAAAGGGAAATAGGTATAGTTTTTCCTATATATGTATTTACTAATTGTGATAGTATAGAGCTTAAGCTTGATGGTGAGAGTAAAGGGGTATTTAAAAGGGAAGAAAAAAATTTAGATGATAAGCTAAGTGGTTTAAAAAATCCTCCAATTGTAGTTAATGCTTTAAATGGAGAATGGGGTGCTAGCTGGACAGACGCAGAATTTATAGGATATGATAAAGAAGGTAATGTTGTTGCTAGCAAAAAATTTGCAGCACACCCTGTATATAAAGATATAAAAACTAACATTACTACAAATGAATTATACTGTGATAAAGTAGATACAGCTAGGATAAGTGTTGAAGCTATAGACCAATTAGGCTCTATTATTCCTTTTATAAATGATTCTATTGATATAGAAGTAACAGGTGATATAGAAGTAATAGGACCTACTAGAATTAATCTTATAGGTGGAAGTATTTCATTTTGGGTTAAATCAAAAGTTTTAAATAATAAATCAGAAGCAACTATAAAAATTAAAAGTTTTTATGGCCACCAAAAAGAAATAAAAATAAATTTAGTTTAAATATAAAGTAACCACTATATTATAAAAAGGCAAAAGCATAAAAATATTTATGATTTTGCCTTTTTATGGTATAATAAAGAAAATATAAATAGTATAGGGAAGTAAATAATATTATAATATTGTTTATGCAGGTGGAAAATGAAAAAAATATTTTATTACTTTATTATTCTTATATCACTTATAACTTATTTTTATGCTGGTTATACCCTTGATAAATTAAAGCAGTTTGAAAATATAGTGGATATATCTTTTTTAGAAAATAAGCCTAATGAGGATTTTATAAAAAATGTTTTACAAAAAAAACAGGGGGTAAAAGATATTATTGCTTTATCTAATGAAGGAGAAGTTGATATATTATTTAATAACAAATATGAGAAAACTAAATTAGTAAAAGTTTTTGGTAACCCTAAAAAAATATTTCCTAAAGAGAATGTATTATATAAACCTTATTTTGAAAAAAACGGAGTATATATTAGCAATAACTTAGCTTATAATACTTTTAATAAACAAGACATAATAGGGAGTAAAATATTTATAAATGACAAAGAATATATTATATGTGGAATTTTTGAAGACAAAACATCTAAAGTTATTATTAATAGCAATAAATACGATGAATTTGATAACATAAAAGTATTTTTTAATAAAACAAACAATATTGTAAAAGATATAAATAATTTTACAAAACTAAATAATAGTGAAAATTTACATATAATTAATATTAATAA
>NZ_CAUWHO010000054.1:0-14067 GCF_963558545.1 uncultured Tyzzerella sp.
AAATTTTATATATTTTTTTAAAATTATTTAATCAAAAATAGACTAATATACTTATATATGATAAAATATAAAAAAGGAGCGTGAAAAAATGTTTAATGTAATAATAGCAGATTTAGAGCAATCACACACTCTTGGCATAAAATCTTATATAGATACAAATTTTTTACAATTTAAAATAAAAAATACTTTTTCAAATGAAAAGGATTTTTATAAATATATAAAAAATAATTCTATAGACCTTATAATAATGGAAATAAGGTTTTTAGGATTAGAATTTTTTAAAAAAATGAGTGAAATTACATCTTTATACAAAGATGTAAAGTTTATTGTGTATGGCTCTGTGTCAGACATTAACTATCTAGAAAAAGCACTAGAACTAGGTGCTGTATCTTATACAATAAGACCTGTAAAACCTGTGGACTTAAACAAATGTTTAAGTGCTTATCTAGACTACATAAGGGTTAAAGAAACCTTAATAAAAGAAGAAAAATTATTATCAATAGAATATGTTCAAAACTTTAAACTATTTGAAGATAAATTTTTATCTGTTTTAATAAACGAAAGTATATTTGATAAAGACGAAATAAAAGAAAGCCTTGAATATTTTAATATTAATATAACACCTCCTTATACAGTTGCTGTATTTAGGATAGATTCTTTTAGAAAACACATTATAAATAAATCGCAAAAAGAAAAACATATTACAATATTTAAGCTTTTAAAAATTATAAATTCTAATATTTATAATGCAAAGGCTTTTATTAACCTTTTTAATGAGATAGTTATAATATTAGGTGGCGAAAATGAGATAGAAACTGTTTTAGATAATATGACTAATATAAAACAACAAATAAAGCAAGAAACAGATATATCCGTTTCTTGTGGGCTTGGTAGAACATATGAACAATTAGACAGAATACACACATCTTTTTTAGAAGCAACAACAGCTCTTAGGTATCGCTGTATAGTTGGCTATAATTCTATTATAGCAATAGAATATGTAGAGCCAGAAAATACATTTACGGCCACTTACCCTTATGAAAGAGAACGTCTTTTGGTGTATACTTCTGTTATTGGAGAATATGAATATTGTTTAAAATTGCTAAATGAAATATTTGAACAAATAAATTTATACAAACATAAATTTGAAGAAATACTCCCTCAAATTATTATGTCTATTCTTATATCTATAAATAGGAATGCTTTTGAACAAGGGTTAAAAATAAAGCCTATTAACAATTTTTTTGACACATCTAAAGTTTTTTCTTTAAAAACAACAAATGATGCACACATATTTTTAAAAGATAACCTAAAAATATTTTGTGAATATATAAATGATTTTAGAAAAAATATAGAAGATGAAGTGTTTGAAAATGCTATCAAATATATAAACGAAAATTACTTTAAAAATATAAATTATAAAAATTTAAGCAGACAATTTAACTACAATATTAAATATTTTAAACAAATATTTGAAAAAAGAACAGAAAAACATTTAGACGAATATATAACTAGAATTAGAATAGACAAAGCTAAAGAACTAATCTTAACAACAAATTTAACAGATGATATAGTAGCTTTAAAAATAGGCTATGAAGATGTTAATGTTTTTAGGCAAACATTTAAAAGATTAGAAGGAATATTAGCAGGAGATTTTAGGTATATAAATAAAGACTTAAAAAAATAAACTTTAACATACAAAATAGAAAGAGGAAATTTTATGAAATTAAACAGAATAGCATTTACAACTCTTGGTTGTAAAGTAAATTTATACGATACAGAAGCTATGATAGAACTTTTTGAAAAGGAAGGTTACACATTAGTAAATTTTGATTCTGAGGCAGATATATATGTTATAAACACTTGCACTGTTACAAACTTAGGGGATAAAAAATCTAGACAAATGATTAGAAGAGCAAAGTCATTAAATCCTGATAGTATAATTGTTGCTACTGGTTGTTATTCTCAAGTGGCCCCTGATGAAGTATCTAAAATAGAAGGTATAAATATTGTTATAGGTACAAAAAATAGACTTGAAATAGTAGAAACTGTTAAAAAATATCAACAAGAGCATAAAACAGATGTTTTAAACACAGTATCTGATATTATGAAAGAGCGTACTTTTGAGCCTTTATCTATAACAGAGCTAAAAGATAGAACAAGAGCATATTTAAAAATACAAGAGGGTTGTAACCGTTTTTGTACATATTGTATAATACCATTTGCTAGAGGTCCTGTAAGGAGCCGTAAACCAGAAGATGTTATAGAAGAAGTAGAAAAACTAGCTAAAAATGGCTTTAAAGAAATAGTATTAACTGGTATACATATACTTTCTTATGGATTTGACTTAAAAAATACTAATTTTATAGATATAATTAAAAAAGTACACAACGTAGAAGGTATAGAACGTATACGTTTTAGCTCAATAGAACCTCTTGTTATAACAGATGAATTTATAGAAGAGGTAAGCAAGCTACCTAAAGTATGTGACCATTATCACCTATCTTTACAAAGTGGTTGTAACAACACATTAGCACGTATGAAAAGGCAATATACAAAAGAACAATACGAAGAGGCTTTAATAAAACTTAGAAAAGCCTTTCCTAATGTTGCTATTACAACAGATATGATTGTAGGTTTTCCTGGAGAAACTGAAGAAGATTTTATTGATAGTTATAACTTTGCTAAAAAAGTAAAAATTTCAAAAATTCACGCTTTTCCATATTCTCCTAAAAAAGGTACTAAAGCTGCTCTTTTTGATAATCAAATATTAAATGATATAAAAAATAAACGTAACAAAGAAATGATTGCCCTTTCAAATTCTCTTAATATAGAATTTTTACAAAGTATGCTCAATAAAACTATGCCTGTATTATTTGAGAGAGAAAAAGAAAATGGTATATATGAAGGACATACTACAAATTATATAACAGTTTCTGTAAAAAGTGACAAAAATATAGTAAATCAAATATTAAATGTAAAACTTACAGAAGTAATTAAAGAAGAAAATATGTTAGGTATTATTTGCTAATAAAATAAATAAACAAATCTGTAAAAAATTTATAATATAAAAATAAACCTCCTGTTGTAGAATTAAACTATGATAGGAGGTTTTATTATGCCAAGAAATTATAAACATATAAGTTGTTATTAAAATTAGCTTTTAAAATTTAAGAAAACAAGGCTTAAGCAAAATAAGAAATTTTTTATAATGTATGTATATATGGGTAAATTTTAATAAATATTATTACTAAAATTAATTTAAAGTTACTATCTTTTACTTTGATATTTTACAACTATATTTTACTTTTTAAAAATTTTATAATTATTTTTTAAAAAGTAATTGCAATACAGGCTAATTTATATTATTATTATTACAGTAAGTAATGTTCGGGTTTATTTATATTTATTTTTAGGAGGTGCTTTTATGAGCGAAAAGGAGTTATCATTAACTCAAAAATTTGATGCTTACCAACCAAATGAAAAAACAAAAGTTGATTTTATGCTTACAGATATTAAAAATGCTATGCTAGAAAAGGGTTATAATCCTGTTAGCCAAATAGTAGGTTATATATTATCAGGCGACCCTACTTATATTACTAGCCATAAAGGTGCTAGAAGTAATATTAGCAAAATAGAGCGAAACGAACTTTTAGAAGAAATTGTTAAAAGCTACCTAAATAGCTTATAATTTTTAGGAGATTAAACGTGAGAATATTAGGCCTAGATTTTGGACAAAAAACTATTGGTGTTGCCATAAGCGACCCTTTTGGTTGGACTGCACAAGGTGTAGAAATTATACGCCGTGATAAAGAAGAAAGTATCAATAAAAGTATTGAACGAATCGGACAAATTATTAAAGAATATAGTGTTGAAAAAATAGTTTTGGGGTATCCTAAAAATATGAACAACACAATAGGTGAAAGAGGCGAAAAAACAGAAGCTTTCAAACAAAAGCTAGAGAAAACCTTTAATAACGTAGAGGTTATTCTTTGGGACGAAAGGCTTAGCACAGTAGGTGCAGAGAGAAGCCTTTTAGAAGCAGATTTAAGCCGTAAAAAACGTAAAAACGTTATTGATAAAATGGCTGCTGTTTTTATTTTACAAGGCTATTTAGACTGTAATGGAAAGACTCTTTGTTAATAAGAAAGGGGTAAATTATGCAAGAAGAATTTGATAATGTTTTATGTGATATGGAAGATACTTACGATGTAATATCTATTACATCTGATGATGGTGATATTATAGACTGTTTTGTTATAGATGGTATTTTAGATAATAATACCCAGTATTTATTAGTTGTTGCTTGTGATGATTTTGAAAAAGATGAAGCAGAAGCATTTATTTTAAAGCAGGTAGGAGAAGATGCCCAGGAGGCTATTTATATGCCGGTTGAAGATAATAACGAATACAATAGAATATTAATACTTTTACAAGAAAATGAAACTGACTATGAAATGGAATTTTAATAAAATTTATTATATATTTTTAGAACTTACTTACTCACACAATATATATATAATGGAGGTGTAAATTTGGCTGTAAAAAATGCAAAATTAAAAGTTATCCCTCTTGGTGGTCTTCAAGAGATAGGTAAAAATATAACAGCTTTTGAAATTAATGATGAAATAATAGTTGTAGACTGTGGCGTAGCTTTTCCTGAAGATGATATGCTTGGTATAGACCTTGTTATACCAGATTTTTCATATCTTATAAAAAACAGAGAAAAGGTAAAAGGTGTTGTTTTAACACACGGACACGAAGACCATATAGGTGCTTTACCTTATTTTTTAAAAGAACTTAACGTACCTATATATGGTACTAAACTTACAATTGGTTTGGTAGAAAATAAATTAAAAGAACATAACATATTAAACAAAGTAAATAGAGTATGTGTATCTGCTGGAGATACTATAAAACTAGGCAATAGCTTTAAAGTTGAATTTATTAGAGTAACTCATAGTATTGCAGATTCTTGTGCATTAGCTATATATACACCAGCTGGTGCTGTTGTACACTCTGGAGATTTTAAAATAGACCACACTCCTATACAAGGAGATTCTATTGACCTTCAAAGGTTTGCACAAATTGGTAAAAAAGGTGTTTTACTATTTATGTGTGAAAGTACAAATGTTGAGTTAAAAGGCTTTACTATGAGCGAACGTAGCGTTGGTGTTATATTAGAAGAAATATTTGCAGAATCTTTAACTCAAAGAATAATGGTTGCTACATTTTCTTCTAACATACATCGTATACAACAAGTTATAAACTGTGCTGTAAAATATAAAAGAAAAGTAGCTATTATAGGCCGTAGTATGAACAATGTTGTAAAAACAGCTTGTGAGCTTGGATATTTAGATGTTCCTAAAAAAGTGTTTATAGATGCTAGTACTATTAAAAATTATACCGATGATAAGCTTGTAATAATAATGACTGGTAGTCAAGGTGAAACTATGTCTGCCCTTTCTAGAATATCTCAAAATGACCATAAACAAGTAGAAATTAAACCACGTGATAAAGTTATTATTAGTGCATCACCTATTCCAGGTAATGAAAAAAATGTTTATCGTGTTATAAATGAACTTCTTAAAAAAGAAGCTGAGGTTATATATGAGGGCTTAAAAGATGTCCACGTTTCTGGACATGCTAGACAAGAAGAAATAAAAATTTTACACTCACTTATTAAACCTAAATTTTTTATGCCTATCCACGGAGAATTTAAACACCTTAGGTCACATTCTAATTTAGCTATAGAACTTGGTATGGACAAAAATAACGTATTTGTATTACAAACTGGTGAAATATTAGAGGTTGGGCGTGATGGTGCTAAAATATCAGGTTCTGTACAATCTGGCCAAGTTTTAGTTGATGGTCTTGGTGTTGGAGATGTTGGAAATATTGTTTTAAGAGATAGAAAGCATCTTTCTCAAGATGGATTAATGATAGTTGTTGTGTCTATGGATAGAGCAGAAGGTACTTTATTATCTGGCCCAGATATTATATCTCGTGGTTTTGTATATGTTAGAGAATCTGAATATTTAATATCTGATGCTAAAAATGTTGTAAGAAATGCCCTTTTATCTTGTGAAGGTAAACAAATTAGTGAATGGGCTTATATAAAAACTTTAATAAAAGAAACTTTAAGAGATTTCTTATGGCAAAAAACAAAAAGAAGTCCTATGATTTTACCAATAATAATGGAAATATAAAAAGAAGGCTAATAGCCTTCTTTTTATATTAAGTACAGTTAATATTTAGTTATCTTTTTTTAGCACGTTCTACTTTTACAGTAACTTTTTTAATTTTTTTGCCTTTCATACCTTTTAAAATATCTTTTACATATTTTTTTGGTACATCTAAAAATGTATAATCTTCATATATATCTATATCACCAATAGCTTTGCCAGGTATACCACACTCTCCTGCAATAGCCCCCACTATATCTTTAGCTCTAACTCTCTTTTTACTACCTACATTAATAAATAATCTTACTAGTTTTTCATTATTATCTTCTAAATCGTCTTCAAAATCTATATCTTCCGTATTTTCATCATATAAATTCATCTTTAAAAGTGCTGCTGATATATCTACTGCCGATATATCTTCATTTACAATACTTTCTACAATGTTTATATACTTAGTAAGACGTCCTTCTTCAATAACTCTTTTAACTTTTTCTATAAAATTATTAGTTTTAGCTTCTTCTATATCTGTTAAAGAAGGTAATTTGCCCAGTTTTACTTTAGCTTTTGTATATTTCATAATATCCCTAAGCTTATATATTTCTCTACCTACAACAAAGCTAAATGCTCTACCAGAACGCCCTGCTCTACCAGTTCTTCCTATTCTATGGACATAATATTCTTCATCTTGAGGCAAATCATAGTTTATAACCATATCAACATCATCTACATCTATACCACGGGCAGCTACGTCTGTTGCCACCAATATTTCTATTGTACGATTTCTAAACTTTTTCATAACAATATCTCTTTGTATTTGCTTTAAATCTCCGTGTAGACCTTCTGCAAAATACCCACGCCCTTGTAAATGCTCTACAAGCTCATCTACCCTCTTTTTAGTATTGCAAAAAATTACTACAAGCTCTGGGCAGTACATATCCATAAGTCTAGATGTAGCCTCTACTTTTGTTTTCTCTTTTATTTCAAAATATATTTGTTCTATGTTAGGCACTGTAAGCTCTTTTCTTGCAACCTTAATAACTTCTGGATTTACAAGGTATTTATCTGTAAGGTCCATAATCTCTTTTGCCATAGTTGCAGAAAATAAAACAGTTTGTCTTTCATCTGGCATTTTATCTAATATAGCTTCTATATCATCTCTAAAACCCATATCTAGCATTTCATCTGCCTCATCTAAAACAACCATTTTAACCGTTTCCATTTTTAGTGTTCTTCTGTTCATATGGTCCATTATACGCCCTGGAGTACCAACAACTATTTGAACACCTTTTTTTAATGCTCCTATTTGTCTTTCTATAGGTTGTCCACCATATACCGGTAAAACTTTTATATCATCTTTATATTTTAAAAATTTTCTAAATTCTTCACATATTTGTATAGCAAGTTCTCTCGTAGGTGATAATATAACTGCTTGTAACTTTTTATTGTCTACATCTATCATATCTATACAAGGAAGTCCAAAAGCAGCCGTTTTACCTGTACCTGTTTGCGACTGTCCTATAATATCTCTACCATCTAAAATTTTTGTTATAGCTTTAGACTGTATAGGCGTTGCCTCTTCAAACCCCATATCTTTAACTGCTCTTATTAATTCTTCTGATAGTTGTAATTCTTCAAATTTTAAATTTGTCATAATCCGTTCCTTTCATAAATAATTTACACGTTTTTTTAGTATAACATTAATTTTACAAAAAAACAATATCCTACTTATATATTTTTAATTTATACTTGCAAATAATACAAATAATTGATATAATGTTTTTGAAATTAAGCACTGTATCTTTTTAAAGAATAGTAGCAAGGAGGATTTTTATGAATAATTTATCTATTGGAAGTAAAAACTTTGCAAGAGATTTAACAAAACTTGCTTTGTTTTCTGCCATCATTTTTGTTTTGGGAACAACCCCTTTTGGTTTTATCCCTTTAGGAGCCTTTAAAATAGTTACTATACACATACCTGTTATTATAGGCTCTATTATGCTAGGGCCTAAAAAAGGTGCATTTTTAGGCTTTGTATTTGGACTTTCTAGCTTTACTATGGCTAATGTACAACCCAACCTTACATCTTACTTTTTTTCACCTATAATAAGTGGAAATTTATTTAGCCTTGTTGTATGTTTTGTACCTAGAATATTAGTTGGTATCATACCATACTATGTGTTTAAGTTTTTAAAAAAATATATAAACATAAACGTGTCGTTAATAATAACTGGTTTAATTGGTTCTTTAGTAAATACTGTTTTTGTTTTAGGTTTTATCTATATATTTTTTGCTGAAAAATATGCAGAGATATTAAATGCAACATTAGATAACTTAATAACTGTTATATTAGCTAGTGTTGGTGTTAATGCAACATTAGAAGCATTAGCTTCTTCCATATTAGTTTTAGCCATATGTAAAGCATTATTTAAAAATACTAAAGTTTAGTTTATTTAAAAGGAGATAAAAATGTTATTAGCAATAGACATAGGTAATACAAATATTGTACTTGGTGGTATAGATAATGAAAAAATACACTTTATAGCAAGATTATATACAGAAAAAAAACTATCTTATGACCAGTATACTATTCAAATAAAAAATATGTTAGATATATACAATATTGATACACAAAATATAGATAATTGTATTATATCATCTGTTGTTCCACCCGTTTTAGATGCTATTGTGCAGGCTGTAAAAACAATAATAAAAAAAGAACCTATGATAGTAGGTCCTGGTATAAAAACAGGATTAAATATTTTAACAGACAATCCTGCACAACTAGGTAGCGATTTAGTGGTAAACAGTGTAGCCTCTTTAAACCAGTTTGATGCACCTTTAATTATTATAGATATGGGTACTGCTACTACTATATCTGTTATAGATAAAAATAAAAATTATATTGGTGGTTGTATAGTACCTGGTGTAAAAATATCATTAAGTGCTTTGTCTGGTATGACTGCTCAATTGCCTCATATAAGCTTAGATGAGCCTAAAAAAATTATTGGGAGCAACACTATAGATTGTATGAAAAGTGGCATTGTTTTCGGTAATGCTTCTATGATAGATGGTATGATAGAGCGTATAGAAGATGATTTAGGCTATAAAACTACTGTTATAGCCACAGGTGGTATAGCAAATCATATAATACCATTTTGTAAAAAGGAAATTATATATGATGATAACTTACTGTTAAAAGGACTTTATGCTATCTATCTAAAAAATAATCATAAACATTAATTAAAGGCTGATAAAAATCAGCCTTTTTATATTAAATAAAGTCTATATCTGGCTCTATATCATTAGATGCCTCAAAATGACAGTTTTTAGATGAAAAATAAACACAATGTGAACAATTTGTTGTTAACGGTTTATTATGCCTTGCATCTGTTGATGTAATAGCCTTAAAGCTTGGACAATTTTTTAAGTTTTTTCTTTTCAAAATACCACCTCATTAAATATTTTAGTAATATTATTTCCTAAAAAAACTTAATTAAACATTATATAATTATAGAAATATTATGAAGTATAGAATATATAACACATTCTTTAACTTTTTTACAAGTAGATTGCTCTAAGGCCCTTTTATATATTTCTAATTGAGTCTTGTATCTATTTAAAAGTACCCTTTCACTTTTAGTCCTATCTGTTTTATAATCTACTAATACCAATCCATCTTCTTCTTCAAAATATAAATCTATAATACCACTTACAAGTATATTGTTATCTATACTTTTAAATTCATCATCTATATAAATATCCTTTGGCTTAACTCCTAATGTAAATGCACATTCCCTTTTTATATTTTTTGCATTATTTATTCTTCTAACTAAATCTGTATTTAAAAATCCTAAAACTATATTCTTATCTATACATTCTATTTCCTTATCATTAAGAATATTTTTATAGCTTAAATTATTTAAAAGGTTATCTAATTCTTTCTCACTCTTTATATTAAAATCTATGTTTTCTAAAATTTTATGGTATATAGAGCCTACTTCCATAGGTGTAAGCTCTTCTTTAGCAAAAGTATAAAACTTAGGTAACGTAAAATTTGTATTATCATAAACTTTTAAATAGTCTAAAAATTTAGTTTGGTATACCCTTTTTATTTCAGAAACAGCTAAAGTAGATGTTAAGCCTTGTGCTATCATATTAGGATATTTCCAAGATAAATTTTTATATATTTCATCTTTATTATTAGTATAGTTTTTATTTTTATCTAAATTAATAAGACTATAAAACATTTCTAATTTATCCATAGATACTTTATCTTTTACATTAGAATACGTTTTATTATTTAGTATGTCCTCATAGGTACTAACATTAACTTGCCAAATATTATTAACATCAAAATTTTTTATTGCTGTATAAACCCACGCTAAATAATTATTAGATATACCAGATTTTAAAAAATATCTAGGTAATATACATTTAACCTGTGGTAAAATTAAATTTTTCATTTTTTCTAATGTTTCATCAAAATTTTTATTTATACAGCCCGTTAATATTAAGCATTCTTTTGCCCTAGTTAAAGCAACGTATAAAATACGCATTTCTTCAGAGTAACTTTCTTCTTTATTTTTATAGGCTATAATGCTTTTTTGTATACTAGAAATTCTTTTTCTTGGCTCATATTCTGATGTACTATTAAAAATAGATAACCCAAACATATATTGCTCATCAAATAAAATAGGTTCTTTATTATCACTTGTATTAAAAATTTTTGATAAATTAGATAAAAATACAATAGGAAATTCTAAACCCTTGCTTTTATGTATAGTCATAATTTTTACAACATTTTCATTTTTAGATAAAATAGATGCCTTGCCATCATCGCTAACCATTTTAAATTTATTTATATAATTTATAAAATTAAAAAGTCCGTGTAGATTAGTTTCTTCAAATGATAATGCTTTTTCTAAAAGGCTATACAAATTTGCCTGTCTTATATTTCCACTATCTAAAAGCCCTAAATAGTTATAATAATTAGAATCTTCATATATATAGGATAAAAGTTCATTTATAGATAAACTTTTTGATAAGCTCTGCCAATTTTTTATTTTATCTAAAAAACTTAAACACTTATTTTTTAAAACTTCGTTATCACTATTTTGTACAAAATCTATTAAAATATAATAAAACAACTTGTTATTAGAAGATAACTTTATCTCTAGCAATTCATTTGATGAAAAATTAAAAATTGGAGAATACATAGTACCTATTAAAGCATAATCTTGTAAAGGGTTAACAAGTACATTTAGTATATTTATTATAGTTTTTATTTCTGTAAAATCATAAAATCCGTTAGATGTTTCTGTGTAAACAGGTATATTATTTTTAGCTAAAATATCTGCAAATATATCAAAATTAGATTTGCTACGCATTAAAATTACTATATCTTTATATTCTATTTTTCTATAAATATTTATGTCTTTATCAAAAACCATTGTGTTATTGCTAAAAAGTTCGTTTATTTTTTTACATATAAAATTTGCTTCTATTTCTGTATTAGCAATCTCACATATAACATTGTCATTTATTTCATCTATAACCTTACTACAGTCAATAATATTTAATTCACATTTATTTAAAACATTTTCATTTTCTTTTGGATTAGGAAAAATAGCTTCATTGTAAAGCCTTGCATTTTCATCATAATTAACCTCACCTAATTTATCACACATAATATTTTCAAAAATTATGTTTATACTGTCAATTACAGACTTATTACTTCTAAAATTAGCATTTAAATCTATCCTCTTATCTTTTGATTTTTCATTAAAATATTGAATATATTTTTCATTAAATATACTAGGATTTGCTTGTCTAAACCTATAAATACACTGCTTTATATCCCCTACCATAAATCTGTTATTATTAGATATAGAAGATAAAATTGTTTCTTGTATAGAATTACTATCTTGATATTCATCTATAATAATTTCATCAAAAATATGTTTATATTGGTTGGCAATATTAGTTGGCTTGTTATCTTCAACAAGAATATTTAAGCAAAAATGAGCTATATCACTAAAAGTATATATATTTTTTTCCTTTTTTATCCCCATAAAATAATCATCAAATTCTATAATAAGGTTGCACAGGGTATTTATTATAGGATAAATTGTCTTTATATCTTCTATTATTTCTAATATGGAATTATTAAAAAATTTTTCTACAATTTCCTTTTTTATAAAGTCTTTATACAAATCTCTCAAAGATTTTATTTCTTCTGCTAAATCTGGGTTAGCTTTTAAAAGATTTTTATTCCATCTTGCATATTTTAAATTATATATACTGTCAATAAAGGCATCATATTTTTCTTCTTTTATATAACCCAACATATTATAAAAATTAGAAAATTCTTGTGTTAAAAACCCTTCCATAGTTGAAGTGTTTCCTCCATTTTTATCAAAGTCTAGTTGCCCTGTTGATATAAACTTTATTCTTTCACATATTATTATGACTTCTTTTAAAATCTCTTCTATATAGTTCATTAACTTTTTAAATATATCAGATGAAAAAAAGTCGTCTTGTGTTACAACATCAAACTGCTTATATGCTTTTTCTAACCATTTTTTAGGATATGGTAAATTTTGAGATTTAAAATATAAATTTAAAAATACACTTTTAAACTTATCATCATTAGCACCTTTAGTAAATGAATCTACAAGCCTTACAAAATCTTCTTTATTTTCTTCATAATACTTATCTAAAAAATTTTGTAATGCTTCATCTGTTAATATATCTAGCTCACCTTTATCACCTATTCTAAAATTAGGGTCTATATCTAAAGATTTAAAATGTGTTTTTACAACTTTAGAACAAAAAGAGTCTATAGTAGATATTTGCGCTTTATTTATTCTTACTAATTGTTCTGCTAGAGTATCATCTTTTTGTAATTCTATATTTATACGCTTTGTAATACGTTCTTTCATTTCTTCTGCTGCATCTTTAGTAAATGTAACAACAAGTAATCTATCTACATCTATTTTATCATTTATTATTTTATTTATTATTCTTTCTGCTAAAACAGTAGTTTTCCCCGAGCCAGCAGCAGCAGAAACAAGTATATTTTTATCCCGTTCATTTATAGCTTGTAATTGATTTTTTGTAAATCCCATTTTATCTCCTTATGTTTATAAATATTTTTCTATTTCTTCTAATACCACTTTTTTTAATGAAAGGTCCATATCATTTATATTATTTTTTAAATTTGTTAAACTAGATTTATCATTTTCTTTAAAATATATTTTTGCCAACAATATATAAACTTGGCTAATATTAGCCTCTAATCTTACTGCCTCTAGTAAAACTTTTTTACAATCGTATATATTGTTAAGATTATAAAGTTCTTCTGCCCACTCAAACAACCCTCTTACATAAGAATTATAATGTTCTTCTAACTTAGATATTTTATCAAAATTATTTACACCATACATTTCTTTAAGTTCTGTATTAGTAAGATTAGAAGGTATTTTTATCATATCTAACTCTATCTTTCTTTTAACTAAATCTTGTTTTTTTATTACCTTTTTATACGTAGGTATATTTTCATAATCTATAAATGGTAGTACGTTAGATGGCTCAACAAAATTAATATCTAATTTATCAAAATCTTTTATTGTATTATTTGCCTCTAGTTCCCTTTGCATAAAATCATCTACTGATTTATCATATCCATTATCACTTTTCTTTAGCATTATTTTAATTACTATTACAAAAGTTATTACCCCAATAAGTATTGGCATCGATTTTATCATATAATTAATCCCTTCTTTTATTTTAATTACTATCAAAATTTTAACATATTACTAATATATTTACAACTATTAAATACTTTTTTGATATTTCTCTATAAAAATACTATATTATAACA
>NZ_CAUWHO010000055.1:0-12365 GCF_963558545.1 uncultured Tyzzerella sp.
TTAAAGGATATTAATATAGAATTAGAAAAATTTAATTTTATACAAACACATAATTCATTTTTAGTAAATAAAAAGTACATAATTAAAATTACTAATACAGAATTATTTATTAAAAATAATATAAGAATACCTATTAGTAGGTCAAATAAAGATAAAATATTAAAATTGTATATGAAAGGTTGAAATAAGTGTGTAATTTAATTTATGCTATATTAAATATTATAGGATTTATCTTTATATATAAATACATAAAAATATTTATAAATAAACCAGCTAAAAATAAAAAAATTGAAATTTTATCTTGTATATCAGGTTATTTTATAAGCACCTTAACTTATATTTTTATAGATGTACCACTTGTTAATTTATTCACTAATGTAATAGGTATATTTTTAATTATAAATAATTATGATATTAATTTGGGCTTAAAGTATTCTTGTACAGTGTTAGTATCTTGTATTATTTCATTATCAAAAATTATAACTTATCAGCTTTATGGAATGCCAATATTAAATATGTTATTAGAAAATAAACAAGAAAAAATAATATTTCAATTAACTAATCAAGTAATGTTATTTTTAATATATATCTTAATTAAATTTTTCACTTCTGTGCAAAAAAAAATAGCTATAAATTTGTATGTTATCTTAGTATTTACTCTTTGTATGGTATTTAATATTATGGTTTTTACAGAGGGAAATAATAAAATACCATTTTCAGTAACTATAGTTTTATACATAGTGATTATATCTATTTATATTTATGTTACAACTATAGAATACAATAATGAAAAATTTAAAATTAGTATTATAAAAAAGCAAAACAAATATTATAAACAACAGCTTGATACAATAAATAGGCTAAATAAAGTATCTAAATCTGTAAAACACGATTATAAAAATCATATTAGTATTATAAAATCATTATTAGATGATGAAAAATTTTTAGAATTAAAAGAGTATGTAGATGATATTTTAGGTAAAATAAATCATATAGAAAAAATTAACTTTACACAAAATATTATTATAGATAGTATTTTAAACTTTAAAATAGATGAAATAAAGGAAAATAATATAAAATATGATTTTAATATAAAAATACCTAATGATTTTAATATAAATTCTGTGGACATTACCATAATATTAAGTAACTTACTAGATAATGCTATTGAAGCTTGTAGTATAGATTTAAAAAATATAGATAAATATATACTGTTAGATTTAATATTTAAAGATAATTTACTTATTATAAAGTGTAAAAATAGTTTTGATGGGGTTATAAACAAAAAGGATAAATATATTATAAGCAGAAAAAATAATAAGTTAGAATCTGGAATAGGGATATATAATATACAAAATGTTGTAAAAAAATATAATGGATTAATGGACATAGAATATAATGAAAAAGACTTTAATGTGGATATATCTTTAATTATTCCTTAGGTATAAAAACCCCCAATATAATTTGGGGGAATTATGTATTTATATATTATAAAATTCAATTGATTTTAAGTTTTTATCATTAAATGAAAATTTAACTACTAATGGCATAATGTTTCTTATTTTTTTAAAATTTTCATAATTAAAAGAATTATCATAAAAATTTATAATTGTAGAAATAGCTGTTCCGTGGCTACCAATAATTATATTTTTATTACTATATTTGTTTAAAACATTATTAAGCTCTTTAATATTCCTAGTCTGAACCTCTTTTAAACTTTCACCATCGCTAAGCTTATAATCAAAATCTTTCCATTGATTTATAGAAAATTTTTCAAAATCATCTATCCAACAGCTATCTATTTTTCTTTCTCTAAAATCCTCTATTAATTCTATATCTTTTTTTAGATAATTTGCAAAAGGTTTTATTGTATCAATAGCTCTTTTATATGGACTAGATAGTAGTAAATCAATATTTTTATCTTTAAAAAACTCTAAAACTTTTGCTGTATCTTGTTCACCTTTTTTAGTTAAAGGTCTTGTCCTATCACATTTTACATTAAAATCTGGTTCAGCGTGTCTTACAAAATAAATATTTGTCATAAAAATCTCTCCTTATATAGTATAAATACAATAAAAATATGTATAATGGTAGATATAAAAAACATAAAGTAAAATTTAAATTTTTTTGTTTTATGGTTAAATATTTTCATTGAAAAGAAACCACCTAAAAATCCACCTATAATAAAAAATGTAAATAAGGTAGTTTCTCTTATACGCCATTTATGTTTAATAGCTTTTTGTTTATCAATCCAAATAAGATTAAATGTAATAAAGTTTATTAGTATATAATACATAAAAATTATTGTTTCATAATTTCTCTCCAATCTAAATCACCTCTATCAAGAGTTAATAGAAGAGCTTCTGCTGTAGCAAGATTGCTTGCTAGAGGAATATTGTGAGTATCACATAATCGCATTATGCTGTTAATATCGTCCTCGTAGTCTTTGGCACAAGATGGGTCTCTTAAAAATATAAGTAAATCTATATCATTATTTATAATTTGAGAGCCAAGCTGTTGCTCCCCACCTAAATGTCCAGCTAAATATTTATTTACACTTAAATTGGCTGTTTCTTCCACTAATGTTCCTGTTGAGCCAGTAGCAAATAAAGTATGTTTATTTAAAATATGCCTATAAGCAATACATAAATTTTCCATAAGAATTTTTTTATTGTCGTGTGCAACTAATGCAATATTCATAATACTTCACCCCTTAAAATTAATATTTATTATATTATAACACAAAAACTATTGAAAAATAAATAATAATTTGTTTATTTTTCAAATAAATTTTTTGGTCTAGTCATAGAAACATTTAAAACTAGTCCGATAGAAGCCATATTGATAAGCATAGAACTACCTCCAGCACTCAAAAATGGAAATGGCATACCAGTATTAGGTAGTAGGCTTGTAGCAACACCAATATTTATAAATATTTGAAAAGCTAACATACCAACTACGCCAACAACAATGAGCATTCCAAGAGTATCTACGGCTTTATTAGCTATAATAAGACATTTAGCTAATATTAATAAAGCTAAAAATATAACTATGCAACAACCAATAAATCCAAATTCTTCTCCAATGACAGCAAATATAAAATCATTGTGAGAGAAGGGGATATAATTTAATTGGTTCATACTGCCATTAAAAAGTCCTTTGCCCAAAAGCTGACCAGAACCAATGGCCCAAGCAGAATTTCTAGTTTGATATAAAGAACTATCCGTTGTATTTAAGTCAAAAGAAAGAATAGATATTACTCTTTTTAGTTGGTATCCTTTTAAAATTTTACTTAAAATAAAATATTTCCCACTTAAAATATCTATTGATAGTATAACAATAATTGGAATAAAAATAATTAAAATAATTTTAATATATTTAAAATCTAAGTTTCCAGCAAAAACCTGAAAGGTTAGAATTGATAATATAACTAATGACGCAGATAATGATGGCTGTGCTTGTATTAAAGCTATTGGTATAAAGGTTAATATAGCTAGCATAAACAATGTTTTAAATTCATTTATACTTTCTTTATGTTTATCTATAAATACAGCTATAAAAATAATCATAAATATTTTAGAAAATTCGGAAGGTTGTATACCAAAAATCCATCTTTTAACATTATTAATAGTTTTGCCCAAAGGAGATATTACAAGTACTAATAGTATTAAATTGAAAATATATATTGATATATAAAATTTTGCAATAAACCTATAATCTATAAATGCAGCTAAAAGCATTCCTATTATACCAATAATAAACCAAATAATCTGATTCATAAATTCAGAGCTTAAAAATTTTTCGTTAAAACCTATTTCTAATGTATTAATCCTATTAGCACTACCTATAGCAGTTATACCAATAATAACCATACAAAAAACCATTAATACCAGTAGATAATCAAAATAAAGAAATTTTTTCTTTAGCATATAAAAATCCTTTCTATATTATAATTTTCAATACTTTAAAAAAGCAGAGAATACTCCGCTTTTTTAAAATTGGGGCTTAAATATGTAATAAGATTATCCTTGATTTTTATGCATACTTTTAATAGGTATGTTGGCATATAGCATAGGAACACTATTTTCTTTATTATCTGTTTCTGTTTTTGTTATTTGAATGTCCAATTCTTCTTCATCTATTTCCATATAGTTTGATATAACACGTATAATATCTGTTTTTAACATTTCTAAAACTTGAGTTGAGCAGTTTGCTCTATCGTGAATTAAAACAAGCTTTAACCTATCTTTAGCAACATCTTTAGATGAAGATTTTTTACTAAACAAATTATTAAACATATCTAGCACTTATAATTCCTCCCTTGTTTTAAGATAACTTATAACTATTGAGCTTTTTTGTTAAATAGGTTTTTTAATTTTTCTAATAAAGTTTCATTAGTAGATAGCTCCATAAGAGGAACATCATTTCCCATTATTCTTTGTGCTATATTTCTATATGCTTGTCCAGCTTTAGAATTATTATCTGTAACAGCAGGTTCACCCTTATTAGCAGATATAACAATACTTTCATCATCAGGCACTATGCCCAGTATATCTATGGCTAATATTTCTGTTACATCTTCCATAGCCATCATATCACCTTTTTTAACCATATCTACCCTAATACGATTTAAAATAAGCATAGGGTTATTTAGTTCATTAGCTTCTAAAAGACCAATTATCCTATCAGCATCACGAACAGCAGATACTTCTGGAGTTGTAACAACTATAGACTTATCAGCACCAGCTATAGCATTTTTAAAGCCTTGCTCTATACCAGCAGGACAATCTATAATTACATAATCAAATTCTTCTTTTAGTGTATCACATAATTTTTGCATTTGTTCTGGGCTAACTGCATCTTTATCTCTTGTTTGTGCAGCAGGTAATAAAAATAAATTGTCATAGCGTTTATCTTTAATAAGAGCTTGTTTTAATCTACAATTACCTTCGATAACATCTATAAGATCATATACTATTCTATTTTCTAAGCCCATTATAACATCTAAATTACGAAGCCCAATATCTGCATCTATCATAGCAACTTTTTTGCCTGCAAGGGCAAGCCCAGTACCTAGATTTGCAGACGTAGTTGTTTTACCAACGCCACCTTTACCAGATGTAATAACTATAACTTCACTCATTAAAACTCCTCCTGAATATAAAATAAAAATATAAAATTTTTAATATACATATATATTAACAGAATTTTATAAAAATTGCACTAATTTTTTTTAGCAAATATTAACAAATTTATACATAATCATTTAATTAATTGCTCTACAAATATTTGATTGTCTTTTACATAGGCATATTCTGGAACAATATCTCTTTTTGTGTCGGTAGGGAAGTACACCAGGCAATCTCCTATTATTAGCTGTGTGGGCATCATATATAAAGCCGATATATAACAATTTTTATTGCCAGTACAACCAGCGTGTACAACCCCTTTTAATTTTCCTAAGACAATTACATTTCCTTCTGCTATAATTTCTCCACCGGGGTTTACATCGCCTATTATAACAACACTACCAGCAAAACTTATCTTTTGCCCACTGCGTAAAGAGCCTTTATGAAAATGTGTAAAATTAGTATTATTATCTAGTGTAAAATTTTGTTGTATAAAATTATTTTGTTGTATATTATCATTTAAAGAAGAAGATACAACAGGTTCTTCTTTATTTTTAATTTTACTACTATTTACAAATGAAATATCTAAACCAGACTCTTTACAAATAATTTCTAAAAGTTTTGATTCTTCACATTCTGATAAATTTTTGCCTTTAAAATTTATACAAATATTAGCATCTTTAAAAAAAGATTTTGCATTTTTTACTTTTTCTAAAAGAGCAACCTCAATGTCTTTAAAAGTTGCATTTTCATCAAGTATAATTGATATACCATCATTTGAACCTTTAAAGATAACTATATTTTTATTCAAAATATTTACCTCCCTAATAGTAATAATCATTTAGTAAGACTGTTTGTATATTTTTTTTCTGGTTCTTTATTAAGTGCTAGATATTCTTCTAATATTTTTTTAGTAATTTTTGGGGCAGGTGAATAGCTATCATCACCATAAGGAATAAAAACTGATATAGCTATTTGTGGGTCATCATATGGAGCAAAACCTATATAAACATTGTGGTTGTTATATTTTAGGTTTTCTTGGGCAGTTCCAGACTTTGCAGCTACTTTAACAGGAAAGTCTTTAAATGCTTTAGTTAAAGTACCGTGGCTTCCAGTAGTAACTCTATACATACCATTATGTATAGCTTTTAAATTTTCTGGAGCAATATTTATTTTATGCTCTAATATAGGTTCATACTCTTCTAATATGTTACCATTATTATCGGCTATTTTATCTAAAAAGTGTAATGAATATCTGTATCCACCATTAGCTAGTGTAGCTGTATATTTAACTATTATAGATGCAGTATAGTTATTATATGCTTGCCCAATAGATGTTCTTATTGTATCTCCAGCTTTCCAAGATAAATCTCTTTCTTCGGCTTCTGGATTTCTAGAAGATTCGATATATCTTTTATATTCTGGTGATGAAATTTTAGAAGGATATTTTTTTAAATTTGAAGAATCATATAACTCATAAATTTCTACACCAGACCTTTGATTAAGTCCAAATTCTTCCATATATTTATTTAATATTTGTATTCCCATTCTATGTGATATATCATAATAAAAGTAGTTACAAGACACTTCTAAAGATTTTTCAACATCAACATTACCGTGGCTACCGTGTATCCAACATTGAGCATAAGGCTTTCCAGCTTCTTTAAAAATGTCTTTATCATAAATAGTTGTCCTAGGGGTTATTATACCATTTTCTAAAGCTGCTACGGCTGTTATTGGTTTAAATGTAGAACCTGGAGCTCTAGGTTCTGTAAAAGGCCTATTATTCATAGGAGATGTAGGGTCATTATGAAGCTGTCTATAATAATCATTATCAAAATTATTAACAAATCTATTATTATCATAAGATGGATAAGATACACTGGACAATATAGCACCTGATTTTATATCTGAAACAATAACTGATGCAGAAGCAGGTGCTTGTAGCATTCCTGTCATATGAGGGGTTATTTGTAATGATGTTAACTTATCAATTAAAAATTGTAGAGGAGATAAATTTCCAGATTTTATACGGTTAACATATTTTTCATTATCTACAATTACACCTTGTTCATATAATGCTAAAATCATTGCATTTTGTGATACTAAGTTATTTTTTATACCATCTGCTAAAATTTTTTTAGATTCTTCTAAATCATTTGCATTATTTGAATTTTTAGACAAGATATAGTTTTTTAATTTGTAAGAGTAAGTATTATCTTTAGATGCTAATATTTTTTTCATATCTAATGTATTAGCTTTTACCATACTAGAAAATATATCTTTAGATGATAGATTTGGCCCATTATAATTTTTACCTAAAAGTCTATTTATAATAACTTCACTTAATGTAGTTTCTACGGCATTATAAATAACATTATTTAAATTTGCATCTAGTGTTAAAAATACATCATCACCAGGGATAGGTTCTTCAGATGAATCTTCATTTTTTTTAATTTTTCTACCTAAGTTATCTACTTCATAATAAGCAGTACCATCAATTCCATTAAGAGTAGTTTCAAAAGCTTTTTCTATTCCTTCTTTTCCAACTATATCATTATTGTCATATTCTTTAAAGCCTTTGCTTTGATAGTATTTTAATTCATCTGGATTAATACTTCTTATATATCCTAATGTATGAGAAAATGAATCTCCAGCAGGATATACTCTTTTACCTTCAACATCAATATATATACTTAAAAATTCTGATGAGTTTTCTTCTATTTTAGATATTGTTTTTTGGCTAACATCGTATGCTAAAGTTACAGGAATAAATTTAGAAAATCTTCTTTTATGAAGCTCCGACCTAACAATCAATATTTTTCTTGCATCTTCATCAGATAGAGAAGGGTCTATTTCAAATTTTTCTTTTAAAAAATTAAATGCTTGTTCTGCTGTTATATCTTCTAATGGAATATCTAAAGAATTTTTTTCTAAATTCATATCATTTTTCCAAGTTTTTTCCAATGATTCGCTACCATTAAAAAGAAATGTATATGGTTTTTCTTTTGATATAGGGAATTCATCAATTATTTGTTCGTTATTACTTTGTAAAACATTCATTGTTTTTAAAATAACATCATTTAAGCTAAAGCCTGTTATTTTTGGATTTATATTTGTACTAGGGTCTATATTTACAGTAAAAGAAGATTCATTTACTGCTAAAGGACGACCAAATTTATCATATATATTGCCACGAGGAGCCTCTAAGTTTACAGGTTTTAAAATACTTCCTAAAACTTGATTTTTTAAAAATTCACCTTGTACTATTTGTAAAGTATATAGCTTTGCTATTAAAATAAAAAATAATACACTAATGGCAATAAATATTATTAAAAGTCTTAAAGTATGGTTATTAGTATTTAAACGTCTTTTCATATTTCACCTCCTAAAAATTTAGGAACTATTGTTTAAATAAGTTTTTCTTTTTACGGTCATATTTTTCTAATTTTTTATTTATTATAAGTAAAATTTTATAAACAAAAAATGATAAAATAGATGTATATAATGTTTCTGGTATAATTATAGATTTTAGAAAAGGTAGTATGTTAGGGTATCCTCTTAAAAATGCATTAAAAAAGAAAAATAAAAACCCATAAAAAATATTAAAAATAAAAGTTAGAAAGAAGGGGATAATAATACTGTCTTTATAAAATTCGTTAAATATCTTTCCACATATAAAACCAACTGTAAGTCCTATAAAAGCATTTAACCCTAAAAATTGCCCAAAGAAAGAATCTATTAAAAGTCCAGAAAAAAAGCCTATAATACCTCCTTCTATTTCTCCACGCATAAAAGAAAAAGATACTATTAGTATAATCATTGTATTAGGTTTAACACCTATAATTTCTATATAGTTAAATACAGTAGTTTGCAAAATAAAATTTATTAAGATTAGAGCTACATAAGTTATATAACGCAATTAAAACCCTCCAAAAATAAAATTTATATGTAAGGTAGTTTTATACATTTATATGTAATACTAACCTTAAAATTAACAAAAGGGGTATTTATTTATTACTTTTGTTAATAATTAAAACTTTTTCTAAATGTTTAAAGTCAACAGCAGGCTTTATTGTAGCAGTTTTGGATAATTTATTATCAGTATCTAAGTGAATTTCTGTTACAGAGCCAATAGTTATACCTGCAGGGTAAATATCGCTTAAATGAGATGTAACTATTTCATCACCTTCTTTTATTTCTGCATCTTTGTCTATATAGTCCATTTTTAACATACCTTTATTTGCTATATCTCCTTTAACAAATCCCTCATCATCACTTCTTAAAGTTTTAGATGTAACAGAATAGGTACCATTTATTATAGAGCTAACTTTAGCATAACTATCTCCAACTTCTTCTACTTTACCTACCAACCCACCAAAAGCTAAAACAACCATATTTTTTTCTATACCATCTTTAGCGCCTTTGTCTATTATAAAAGTTTCGTACCAATTTCCAGGGTCTTTAGCTATGATATTACTAGTTATTGTAGATAGCTCTCCGTATTTTGAAGAAGCATCTAAAAGCTCGGATAATTTTTTGTTTTCTCTTTCTAATTGCTTTAGTCTACTTATTTCTTGACTTTTTAGCTCAAGTTCAAGCTTTAAATCTTCATTTTCTTTTTCTAGCTTGTTTATATCAGAAAATGCTTTAATTTTTTTCCCAAGCCATTTGTTAGAAGAAGTTATAGCATTTTGTATAGGAGTAATAATAAAACCAAAGCTACGCTCAAACAGAGTAGGGCTTAACCTATTAAAAGAAAACAAACCTAAAAATATACATAATATTATAAAAATACCTACAAATATTTTTTTATTTTTTAGAAATACTTTCAATATAAACGCCCCTTAGTTCATTCTTAATCTTTGAGATGATATAAGAACATTTTTTAAAGTGTCTATTTGTTCTAAAACCATACCAGTACCTAAAGCAACACAATTTAAAGGTTCATTTGCTATATGAACAGGCATACCAGTTTCTTTAGATATAAGCACATCAAGTCCTTTTAATAAAGCACCACCACCAGTTAAATATATACCTGTTTCCATTATGTCAGATGCAAGCTCTGGAGGAGTTTTTTCTAGAGTAGATTTAATAGCGTCTATCATAGAGTATACAGGCTCATTTAACGCATTTTGTATCTCTTTAGCTGTAACAGTAATTGTTTTAGGAAGTCCAGTAACTAAGTCACGACCTCTTATGTCCATTTCTGTTTTTTCATCGCCAAGATGAGCACAACCTATAGTTACTTTAATATTTTCAGCACTTCTATCACCAATAGCTAAGTTATATTCTTTTTTAATGTAACTTACAATAGACGCATCAAATACATCACCAGCAACTCTTATAGATTTACTTGTAACTATGCCACCTAATGATATAACAGCAACTTCACTTGTACCACCACCAATATCTACAACCATATTACCAGAAGGCTCTCCAACAGGAAGACCAGCACCAATGGCAGCAGCCATAGGTTCTTCTATAAGGTAGGCATTTTTTTCTTTAGCACCAGCAGCCATAGCCGCCTCTATAACAGCACGTTTTTCAACTTCTGTAACACCAGAAGGAACGCATATAACTATTCTTGGTTTACTAGAAAATAAGGATTTATTATATGCTTTGCCTATAAAGTATTTTAACATTTCTTGAGTAACTTCAAAATCTGCTATAACACCATCTTTCATAGGTCTAATAGCTTGTATAGAGCCTGGTGTACGTCCAATCATTTTTTTAGCTTCATCACCAACGGCTAAAACCTGTCTTGTTAATGTATTTATAGCTACAACAGAAGGCTCATTTACTATAATACCTTTTCCTTTAACAAAAACAAGTGTATTAGCCGTCCCTAAATCTATTCCCATATCTTTTGTCATCGATAACATACATATCCTCCTAAAAAATAAATCATTTATATTATATCCAAAAATTTATAAAAGTAATACTAAACTAAATTATATAATGAAATTTTTAATATAAAATTAGTATGTAAATGTATATATTTAAATAATATTGTATTATTTTGTAAATATAAATTTATACTAATATATAATACAATGTTTTTAACTATATATCAAGTGTAAAGCAAAATCTAATTTGTAAATTTTTTATGACATAAAAAGCCATATTTATTAAGTAAATTATAAAGTTTGTTTATAGGTAGCCCCATAATAGAATAAAAATCACCATCTATTTTAGATACTAAAAATCCACCTTTTCCTTGTATACCATATGAGCCTGCTTTATCCATAGGTTCTAAAGTATTTACATATTCTAGTAATTGGTTTTTAGAAAATTTTGAAAAATAAACATTAGAAGATGAGCAAATAGTTTCTTCAAAATATACATTGTCTTTAAAACCTATAACACTAAGTCCTGTAAAAACTGTATGCATATTTCCGTTTAAAAGCATAAGCATATTAAGGGCATCTTGTTTATCTTTTGGTTTTCCTAGTATCTTATCTTCAAATGATACAATACTATCACAGCCTATTATTAGTATATTCTCTTCTTTTCTTTCTAATTTGTTAAATATATTTTTGGCTTTTTCTATTGAAAGGGTTTTAACAAGTTCGCTACCTTTTAAATGATTAAAAGCATCTTCATCTATATTACTAGGTTGTAAATCAAAAATTATTCCCATTTGATTTAATAATGCACATCTTCTTGGGGAAGATGAGGCTAATATAATCTTTTTCATAATAAACCACCTTTAAGATAATTTTTTGTATATTATTATAGATATAATCATACCTATAATTCCTGAAAGAGTAAACTTTATTGTAAAAGAAAACTGTATAGATAATATTTCTAAATTAATTGATAAAGGTGATGTTAACCCTATAGTTTTGCCATAACTTAACCAATTAAGATATTTTATACCTTTTACCATATCTCCTATGAAACAACCAATAACCAAACCGGATATTACAGTTAGTATAAATATTAAAGTGTTTTTTGAACTTTTTATAAAATCAACCCCTTTATATAGTTAGATTTATAATTTTAACATATTTTGTATTAAAATTTATTAACCTTGTATATTTTATAATAATTTTGTATTTTTTTCAATAAAAAATATAAATATTAAATTAAAACTTTTGTTAAAGTATTAAACATATGTTTTAATTAAAATATTTTTTAACAAAGATAATAAGAACAATAAAGTAATACTAAATATAGTAGATTAAAGCACATTAAAATGTAAAATGATATTTTAATATTTTATCAAAAATT
>NZ_CAUWHO010000056.1:0-12004 GCF_963558545.1 uncultured Tyzzerella sp.
ATACCATTAGATAATTTATTTTTTATTATATCTTCAATAACCTTACTAGCGTTTTCTTTTAATTTTAAATTATCCCTAAGAATAATATTATTTATATTATCTAATAGTCTAGTTTTGTCCATATATTTTTTTATATTTTCATCTTTAAATTTTTCTTTTATTATATTTTTTGTTTGCTCTGAAAATTTGTTAGATATATCCATAATAGTTTGATTTTGATATACAGATATTATTTCAAATATTTTAATACCTATAATATTTTGCTTTTCTGTACTCTTTAAATATTCAATAACATTTTTTCTAATACTATTATAAACCTTATCTGTATTTAAAAATAGCCCTGTAAATGTTCCTACATTTTCTTCTATTATATTTTTAACAAAAATACTTAATTTCTCATTTAAATTATTATCTGTTTCTATTTTTTTTGCTATAAAATTACATATTTTAGGAACATTTTCAAATATAGCAATTTTTACATCTAATATACTTTCATTGTCTATTATATAAGATAATTTCATATTATAAATATCTTCTTTAAATTTTTTATTATTAATAAGATTTATTATAAATTGTTCTGTCTTTTCTTTTATTTGTTTATTTTTATCTGGGTTATCTATATAATTAAAAACCTTTTCAACAATAAGATTAGAAAATACCTTTTGGTTACTTTCATTGTCTAAAAATGCTTTTATATTATATAGTATAGTTTCTTCTATATTGGATAATATACCATATTTTTTATCTTGGTATAAATTATCTAATATGTCATTTATTGTATAGTTACTTTCTTTTAAATTATTAAAACTTTTTTCTATCAATAAATATAACTTTTCTTTATTTTCATTAGAAAATAAATTTTCTTTTATAGTCTCTTTATTTAATACTTTTTCACCTATTACATTAGCTATTTTATTTGCCAATTTTTCACGTTCTTTTGGTATAAGCCCTGGTGTAAAAGGTACTCTAACTTTACCTATATATTTAGGGTTATGAGGAATAAATAACATCTTTATAGCCAGCCAATTTGTAAAATAACCAATTATAGCACCTAAAACTGGTGGTATTATATTATTTAGCATTTTATTTTCTCCTTTGCTGTGTATATTATAAAAATATACGATTTTTAAATTATTTTGTTTGATTTTTTATATAATATTGTGGTAAAATAGTTATAATAAATTAAATTTTTAATAAAGGAGGGAATTATTATACCTAAGACAAGTAAAAAAAATAAAAAAGCTACTAAAAATGATAAACATAGTATGAAGTTTATTATTTTGTTTTTTGGATTTTTCTCTATAATAATTATATCTACTATCATTTATAAAATTCCCGTAAATATAATAAGCTATTCAAATGATAACATAACAAAAATAATTATAGAAGGTAAATCTACAAATGAATATTTAAGTATAGAAGATACCAGTACTATAGGTTCTGTTGTAAATTCATTACAAAAAGAAAAGTTTATTAGGCAAAATTTTAATATGAAAAATATAGGGTATAACGTACATATATCTTTTTTAAAAGATGATACAGTATTAGACACCTTAATAATACATTCTGATAATTTAATACAAAAAAATTCTACCACATATAAATTACAAAATTCTAAATCTATAAAATATATACTAACTCTGTTAGAAGAACAATTAAAAAGACCCTCTAAGTAAAATATTTAAGAGGGTTTTTTATTTATTACAATTAAGATATATAGGAATATCTGTTTTTGAATACAAGTAATTACCTATCTAATTTTAAATGTTTAGGTAGCCCATCTACCATAATAGGATAAACTTCCCCTTGTATAAGTGGTTTTATATATTGTATAAGCTCATCACATACTGTTCCATTTTCATTATCAATCCACTCTAAAGGAACTTTTTTCTCTATATTAGCTATATCATAAACATTGTGAGATTTCATATTTATATTATAAGGTGCATTGCTTGTCCTTTCAAAAATAACAACTTTACCATTTTCACCAGATAAAGCTATATTAACAGCATAAATACCTGCTAAAAAGCTTTCATTTATATCAACCTCTGACATACAATGGCTAGCACACCTTTGTGTTGTGTTAAGCTCAATAGCTCTTGTTTTACATCCAAGGTTTCTATATAATATTCTAGCTAAATTATTTGCTGTTCCACTTAAAGATTTATGTCCAAAACAGTCCAATAATGTATTTTCTTCTTCTAGCTCACATATATTAATACCATTTTTATTTTTAATGCCCTCTGATATGGCAATAACTATACTTTTTTTTGTTTTCTGTAATTTTTTAACTTTACTTATAAACTTCTCTATATCAAATACCACTTCTGGCAAGTATACTAAATCTATACCAGAACAATCGTTAGATTTTGTAATTGCTGCTGCTGCTGTAAGCCAACCAGCATTTCTACCCATTATTTCTATTATAGTAACATTTTTAGCATCGTATACTGTTGCATCTTTTATAATCTCTTTAACAGTTGTAGCAATATATTTACAAGCACTACCAAACCCTGGAGTATGGTCTGTAACAGCTAGGTCATTATCAATAGTTTTAGGAACACCTATAAACTGTACTTTCTTATTTTTAGATGTAGAATATGTATGTAATTTTTTTATAGTATCCATAGAGTCATTTCCACCTATATATAAAAATTTATCTACATCTATTTTTTCTAGTATAGAAAATATTTTTTCATATATTTGTTCATCATCTTCCATATTAGGTAGTTTAAATCTACAAGAACCTAAATAAGCTGAAGGTGTTCTTTTTAAAAGCTCTATATCCAAATCTGTTTGTATTTCTTTGTTAAGCTCTACATATCTCTCCTCTAAAAGACCTTGTATACCATTTACCATACCATAAACTTTTATACCGTTGTCTTTACCACCTTTAAAAACACCTGCTAAACTAGCATTTATAACAGCTGTTGGCCCTCCAGACTGACCTACTATGATATTTCCCATTTTTTTATAAGTCCTCCTAAAATAGTTTTATTTAATATTATAACAAATTTTAGCATTATTTACAATAATTTTTTATATGTAATTTATATTTGCATTAAGATAGCTGGTATTTGCTTTTCTGTTATCCTGTCCAAATTTAAAAATTTGTATGCCCCTAAAACTTTTTCATAATCTAAATCATATATGTAAGATAAATCTTTTGCATTATAAAAATATGGAGAACCACATTCAATTTCTCTTTTTATCATTTTACAAATAAAACTTGTCCCATTTAACATTATATTTATAAAATTTCTTCTATTTATCTCATTTTGGTTTACCTTAAATAAAATATCTTTAAGCTCATCTTTACTTATTTCTAATATGTAAGCTACTTCTTCATAACTCATATTTTCACTTGTCTTTAAAAATATATCTATTTCTTTAATCTTAGGGACTATTATATTATTATACACATCTATTGGTTTTTTACTTTCCATATACATACCTCTCTTGATTTTTTACATAATAAAATTATATCATTTATAAAAATTTATGCTATATAAAAATAATGGTATATATAATAATAATTACAATATATGCCTTTTATTTACATTAATAATTTTTCATTTACAAAACAAAAAAATTTTTATATAATTAATTTGTGACAATTTAATTGGAGGTACCTAATGAAAAAAAATAAAAAAGGACTAAAAACATCTATTATAGCCGCATCTGTAACTACTGTATGCTTTGCATCATATAAAATTTTAAAAGCTAAATATCCAGATAAATTTGAAAATTTTAATACCTATTTAAAAAATAATTTACTCCCTAAAAATAATGTAAATGATAATATAGAAAATGATGCAAAAGAAAAAGTATATAACATTGCTACTAAGCAAATATCAACAAAACCCCTAGAAAAAACTCCTATTAATAACCCTTCAAAAGATGATACAAATAATATTGTCGATGATAATAATACCGCTAGCTCTGTAACTATTGATAATATTGATAATACTGATACTATAATTATTAATAATAATAAAAATAATATTAATGAGGATATTATCAATTTTAATGAGGATAACATTAATGAAGATATTATCAATTTTAATGACACTAATATCATAGATAATACCAATGTAAATTATGACTTACCAAAAAAAGAAATGGAGGAAGACATAGAAAAATATCTAGATGAATTATCAACTAATAATAATGAAACTATTATATTACCAGATAAATATATAGAGCAAGAAATTAGATATCAATTATGCCTAAACAATGATGATATTATTACAAAGCCTATATTACAAAAGCTAGAACGCATTGACTTTTTTGAAATAGATGATAATGATATGTTTCATTATTGTGATTTTTTAGGAACATATACTAAAATTAAATCTATAGTTATAGATTCTTTAAACCCTTTAAAATATGGTAACGATGCAGAAAAATCTAATTCTGTATACTGTTTAAAAGATGTCTCTCCTTTAAACAATTTAATTTATTTAGAAGAGCTTAGCTTTAACTGGGGAATAGAAAATATAGACTTTTCTTCTCTAACAAAACTAAGTAACTTAAAAAAATTAGAAATAAAATTTGGTATGTTAAATGATATATCATTTATATCAAATTTTAAAAATTTAGAACATCTTGAAATTATGTTATCTAATAACATAAGCGATTTATCCCCTATACTAGAATTGTCAAAATTAAAAAGAATGTATATATACACAAATAAAAAAGTTGATACAGATATTTTTAAAAACATTAGCTCATTAAAATATTTATATATTAATGGAGAAAGTGTTGGCCTATAATAGATAAAAAAGATTAAAAAAACTACCTAAATATTTAGGTAGTTTTTTAATATATATTACTCTGTAATTTTAGCGTGATTAACTTTTACACCAGGTCCCATAGTTGTAGAAAGCACAATGCTTTTTAAATATTGACCTTTAGTAGCAGCTGGTTTAGCTTTAATTACAGCAGCCATAAGAGTTTGGAAGTTATCATTTAATTTTTCAGCTCCAAAAGAAACTTTTCCAACTGGAACGTGAATAATGTTAGTTTTGTCAAGACGGTATTCAATTTTACCAGCTTTGATATCTTCAATAGCTTTAGCAACGTCCATAGTAACAGTACCTGCTTTAGGGTTAGGCATAAGACCTTTAGGACCTAATACACGTCCTATACGTCCTACAAGACCCATCATATCAGGTGTAGCAACGATAATATCAAAATCAAACCAGTTTTCATTTTGAATTTTTGCAACCATATCTTCAGCACCAACATAGTCTGCACCAGCTTTTTCAGCTTCTTCAGCTTTAGGTCCTTTAGCAAAAACTAAAACACGAGCTTTTTTACCAGTACCGTGTGGTAATACAACAGCACCACGCACTTGTTGGTCAGCGTGTCTGCTATCAACACCTAAACGGATATGTGCTTCAACTGTTTCATCAAATTTAGCAGTAGAAGTTTTTAAAACTAATTCAACTGCTTCGTTTGTGTCATAAAGCATAGATTTATCAATTAATTTTTCTTTTTCGAGATATTTTTTTCCTCTTTTCACAATAGTTCCTCCTTATGTGGTAATAGCGGGATTTTCCCTCCCACTTAATATACTGAATTATTAATCTTCTACAACAATACCCATACTTCTAGCTGTACCGCTAATCATAGACATAGCAGCTTCAACAGATGCAGCATTTAAGTCTGGCATTTTTAATTCAGCGATTTTTCTAACTTCTTCTTTAGATATTTTTGCAACTTTTGTTTTGTTAGGAACACCAGAACCAGATTCTAATTTACAAGCTTTCTTTAAAAGAACAGCAGCTGGTGGAGTTTTTGTAACAAATGTAAAACTTTTATCTTGGTATACAGTGATAACAACAGGTATAACAAGACCAGCATCTTTAGATGTTCTTTCGTTAAATTCTTTACAGAATCCCATAATATTTACACCGTGTTGACCAAGAGCAGGACCAACAGGTGGTGCTGGAGTAGCTTTACCAGCAGCTATTTGTAATTTAATATAACCAGAAATTTTCTTTGCCATTTTTAGGCACCTCCTAAGTAATGTGGTAATTAGCGGGACTTTCCCTCCCACGGTATAAATCTATACCAGTAACAGTTGTAACAGGGATATTATCCCATTTGTTGAACTTGGTGAAATCCTAGCTCAACTGGAGTTTCTCTCCCAAAGAAATTAACATTAACAATAACAACCTTTTTGCTAATATTAACCTCTTTAACAACACCGCTAGACTTAGCAAATGGCCCTTCTTTTATAAGGACTACATCTCCTATTTCTATATCGCAAGTGTTTATAAATGTTTCTATACCCATAGACATAACCTCGTCTTCTGTTAAAGGAACTGGCTTAGACCCAGGACCTACAAAGCTAGTTACACCACGAGTATTACGAACAACATACCAAGTATCATCATTCATTATCATCTTAAGAAAAACATACCCTGGGAAAATCTTTCTTTGTATTTCTTTCTTTTTACCAGATTTTGTAAGCTCATACCCTTTTTGAATAGGTACAACAACCTCTGTTATAACGTCATACATTTGTCTATTCTCTATAATTTTTTCAATGTTTGCTTTAACATTGTTTTCATATCCAGAATATGTGTGTATAACATACCATTTAGGGTTTTCTTTAGGGGCAGTTTTAGATGCAAACTCTTCTTCTAAAAGATTAACATTATTTTCAAGATTAGAATTATTAACTAATTCTTCATCAAAGTTTTGATTTAAATCATCATTTTTTTCCATATAATCATACCCTTTTAACTTATGCCATTAATTTAATTATATTTTGTATGATAAAGTCAATACCCAAATCATAACCAAAAATAATTATTCCAACAATTAAACATATAACTATTACTGTAAATGTTTGTTTAGCTAAAATTTTTCTACTAGGCCAAGTTATTTTCTTAAATTCTGTCTTATGCTCTGAAAAAAATCCACCAGTTTTTTTAGTTTCTTTTTTACTAGACTTTTTAGTTTTAGAAGAATCTGATGATACATTTTTAGTTTGTTCATTATTCTCTTGCATACTTTATCAAACTCCTTTCGATAAACTAGAGAGAATTATTTAGTTTCTCTGTGTAAAGTATGTTTACCACAGAATTTACAGTATTTTTTTGTTTCCATTCTGTCTGGATGTACTTTTTTGTCTTTCATTGTGTTGTAGTTTCTTTGTTTACAATCAGTACACGCTAAAGTAATTTTTGTTCTCAAGACTTCCACCTCTCTTGTATTTTTATTTATGCAAAAAAAAGACGCACATTACGTCAATGTTATGTTAACACAAATATTATATGTTGTCAATGGTTTTATAAACTTTTTATTTAAAGGCAATGTTAAAGTTATACTTTAATATTTATCAATTATTAAAGAAATTATAAAAAGCCTAAAAATAGGCTTTTTATAATTTCTTATCCAATTGTACATCATATAATCTTTTGTAAATGCCATTATTAGCTATTAATTGTTGGTGATTTCCACTTTCTTTTATTTCACCTTTATGCATAACTATAATTTTATCTGCATTTTGTATTGTAGATAACCTATGAGCAACCATAATAGTTGTTCTATTGTTCATTAGAGTTTCTAAAGCATTTGTTATAAGCCCTTCTGTTTCTGTATCTATATTAGATGTTGCCTCGTCTAATACTAATATTTTAGGGTCATAAGCCAATGTTCTTGCAAAAGATAAAAGTTGCCTTTGTCCTGCTGATAAGGTACTACCACGTTCTGTTACAGGTTCATCATATTTATTATTTAATTTTTCTATAAAAGAACTCGCATTAACCATTTTAGCAGATTGTTTAATCATTTCATCAGATATATTTTCATTATTTAAGGATATATTACTTTTTATATCTCCTGTAAATATAAATACATCTTGTTGCACTTGCCCAATAGCACTTCTTAAAATATCTATATCTATGTCTTTAATATTAACATCATCTATTAATATTTCACCTTTTTGTATATCAAAATATCTACCTATTAAATTTAATATAGATGATTTACCAGCACCTGTTGCCCCAACAAAGGCTACTTTTTCTCCTTTATTTATAGTAAAGCTTACATCTTTTAGTATGTAGTCCTCCCCTTCATAAGCAAACCATACATTTTTAAATTCTATTTTACCATTTATATTTATGTCTTTAGGATTTTTAGGAGAAACTATGTCTTGCTTTTCCTCTAAAATAGAAAATATCTTTTCTGAAGATGCAATAGAAGATTGTAATGTTCCAAATTGCTCTGCTAAATCTTGTATAGGTTCGAAAAATGAATTTATATAGCTTATAAAAATGTACAATGTTCCAACAGATAATGTTCCATTTAAAACAGATATACTTCCATCTCCTATTATAATAATTAAAGCTATTACAGATACAAAATAAATACAAGGTCTAAAAATAGCAAATGTCATAACCTCTCTCCAGTTAGCACGGTAGAGCTCTTCACTTTTGTTTTCAAATTCTTGGTATTTTTCTTCTTCTTTAGCAAAAATTTGTATAAGTTTCATACCAGATATATGCTCTGCCAAAAATGTGTTCATTTCTGTAATTTTATTTCTTGTAACACGATAAGCAACCCTAGAAAAATGCTTAAACATAAAGGTTAATGCTCCTACAATAGGCAACATTAAAAATGATAATAAGGCAAGCTTTACATCTTTATAAAACATAACTACTGCAAAACCAAATATTTTTACTAAATTTTTAAATAATTTAATTAGTATAGTTGTAAAAAGCTCATTTATAGATTCTGTATCATTTGTAACTCTAGTAACTAACTTGCCAAAAGGCTCTTTATTAAAAAAGTTTGTAGATAGACTATGTATATGTTCAAAAACTTGCTTTCTCATTTTAAAAATAATATTTTGTCCCATATTTTGTAAAATTAATGTGTTTATAACATTTAAAACAAATCCTATCAACATTATTAAAAGGTACAATCCTGTTGCATATAAAATACCTGTAAAGTCATATTTTCTAAGTTCTTTTAAATCTTCTTTTTGTAATAAAGTTGCATCATTTAATACAACCTTTTCTAAATCCTTAGCAGTTATTTTTTGTAGATTTTCAGATTGCTGTTTGCTTATTTTTTCAACCATATAATATTTATCTTCAAATAAAACTATTTGATAAATATTGTTATCTTTTATTTCACTTTCTTTAAAATCTTTTGTTAAATATACATCTTTATATGCTACTGAATTTTTGCCATCTTTTGTTGTTTCTATATATGGTTTGTAATAACCATTTATATTATTATCTATTGCATTACCTATAATTATTGGCCTATAAAGCTCTATAACAATAATAAAGAGGACTAGTATAGTAGCAAAAAATATAGTCCACTTATGTGGCTTTAGGTATACTAATAATTGTTTCATATATTTTCCCCCCTACATATCATTTATCTCTTTATTAATATTTTTTTCTTTTTCTTCTAAAGCTTCTTCTAGCTTCTGTTGTTCAAACATATCTTTGTATATGTCATTATTATCTATAAGCTGTGTATGTGTACCAACTTCTCTTATTTTGCCATCGTCTAAAACCATAATAACATCTGCATTTTTTATTGTTGATATACGGTGTGCTATTAATATAGTAGTTTTACCTTTTCTATTTTCTTTTAAGTTTTTAAGTATACTTTCTTCTGTGTTAGTATCTACTGCTGATAAGGCATCATCTAATATTAA
The DNA here is from genome assembly GCF_963558545.1 of uncultured Tyzzerella sp. Classification (NCBI taxonomy): domain Bacteria; kingdom Bacillati; phylum Bacillota; class Clostridia; order Lachnospirales; family Lachnospiraceae; genus Tyzzerella; species uncultured Tyzzerella sp. The sequence goes on from NZ_CAUWHO010000056.1 coordinate 9,692, forward strand.
TATAGGTGCATCTTTTATTAAGGCTCTAGCTATCGAGCTTCTCTGTTTTTGCCCACCAGATAAAGTGACCCCTCTTTCACCTACTATTGTTTCATACCCTTTTGGAAAATCTATAATATTATCGTGTATACAAGCTTCTATGGTTGCCTTTTTAATTTTTTCCATTTCTTCTTCTTCCATACCAAAAGCTATATTAGATTTTAATGTGTTAGAAAATAAGAAGTTATCTTGTGGTACATAAGCTATATTTTCTCTTAATGTTTTTAAAGGAATACTATTTATATCTTTGCCATCTATAAAAATCATACCATCATTTGCATTATAAAGGTGTAATAATAAATTTACAAGGGTACTTTTACCATTACCTGTTTTGCCTATTATAGCTAATGTAGTGCCATCTTCTACTTTTAAGTTAATGTTGTTTAATGTAGGTTCGCTATGTCCTCTATGTATAAATGTAAGGTTTTTAAATTCTATTTTACCTTTTATCCTCTCTATGTCCTCAACGTCATCTCTATCAAAAATTTCTGGCTTTTCATCAAAAACATCTTTTATACGTTTTAAAGATGCTCCACCTTGAGATAACATAGTTATAGTTTCTCCACAAGCAAGCATAGGCCACACAAGCATAGATACATATTGGTTAAAAGCAACAAACTTACCTAAAGTTATTTCTCCTACTAATGCTAAATATCCACCATAAATAAGAGTTATTAAGCTACTTAGTCCTATTATTACATCTAATAATGGCATAACAACTGATTGGAGCTTAACAACACTTAGGTTTTTTTCTTTTGATAATAAATTTGCTTTATTAAATCTATAAAATTCTGCTTTTTGTCTAACAAAAGCCTTTATAACACGAACACCAGAAAAACTTTCTTGTACAAAATCTGCCATAGAAGATATAGCTTCTTGAGATTCCCTAAAACGTTTTTCCATTATTTTACCATAGTATATTTCACCAATACATATTAAAAGCATTGGTATTATAGCTATTAATGTTAATTTAATATTTACATCAACCATCATTTGAACAACAACCATAAGTGTCATAACTGTTGCATCAAATATACTTATAACAGTAGCTCCTATTGCTTTTCTAACAGCTGTTAAATCACTTAAAAATCTTGTCATTAAATCTCCTGCTTTATGCTCGTTAAAATATTCTACACTCATTTTTTCTAAGTGGTTAAACATACCGTTTCTTATTTCTTTTTCTATATTACGGGCAGCTCCAAATATAAAAAAACGCCAAAAAAATCGGCCTATTGCTATAATTAACCCTACACATATAATGCCTAGTATATAAATATATACATTTTTAATAGTTATATTATTTAAAGTAAGCCCATCTATTATTGTACCTGTTATTTTAGGTATTAATATACTCATAAAGTCTACAATAAATAACATTAAAATACCTGCAAAATATCTATACTTATATTTTTTTAAATAATTTAATATAAACTTAAATAACTGCATACTAAATCTCCTTAATATAATTTAATACTGTAAAATGATAAATCTATACTAGTTTTACCACTCAAATAAAGATAAGATTTATAATATTACTTCTCTTATCTTTATTTTATTAATATTTTTATTGATTATAACCCTTTTTTATCATCAAATACTTTTCTTACTTCTTCCATAAAAGAATCTATATCTTTAAACTCTTTATAAACAGATGCAAACCTTACATATGCTATAGGGTCTAATGTTTTTAGCTTTTCTATTGCAATTTCTCCTATATCCTGACTATTTATTTCTTTTTTAGTAGTTGTATATATTTTATTTTCTATCTCTTTTACAACCTGTTCTATATCATTCATAGGTATAGGCCTTTTATTGCAAGCTAATAAAATACCTTTTAAAAGTTTGTTTGTATCAAAAGGCTCTCTTGTCATATCTCTTTTAACAACAGATATTGGTATAATATCTAATTTTTCATACGTATTAAATCTTTCATTGCACTTTTCACATAATCTTCTTCTTTTAATAATAGTATTATCTTCTATACTCCTAGTATCTATAACTTTAGTATCTTCATTGTAGCAAAAAGGACATCTCATTATATAAAGTCTCCTTAAAATATAAATTTTAAAATATTATACCATATAACACTAAAAAATAACAGTAATTTTATATATTTTATTATACAAAATTAAAAAATAAAATTTTTAAATTTTTTCATATAAAGTCAAATATTTATATATATTTTTTATACATTATCTTTAATTATAAAATTGGACATAATCAAAAAAATGTATACTGCATAATATAAATAAGAAAGGAGATGTTAAAATGACA
>NZ_CAUWHO010000057.1:0-11056 GCF_963558545.1 uncultured Tyzzerella sp.
ATTTACAACATCTACTAACCTTATTATAAATATTATTTCACCCTTTTTTATACCTAAACATAAATCCTATAATTTTTGTTTTTTATATTAAATAAATTAATAAATGTTTAAATAGGTTGTTGTTTGGTAACTTAGGTTAGTATATGGTAACATATCATTAATATATTGTCAATATTATTTTTATTATTATATATTATAATTATTTATACGATATATAGGCAAAAATTATTTTATACTTTGTAACAAAAATGTAACATTAATCTGTTATTATAGTATAGATTATAAATTTTATTGGAGGAAATATCTATGAAAGACCGTAATCTTTTATTTGACAATATAAAAGGACTTTTAATATTTTTAGTAGTATTTGGACATAGCTTAGAACTTTTAAAAAATAACTACGAAATAGCAAAAATAATATATACTTTTATATACATTTTTCATATGCCTGCATTTATATTTATATCTGGGTATTTTTCTAAAAATTTAAAAAAATCTCAAGATACTGCCTTTGAAAAATTTTTAATACCTTTTCTATTAATAACTTTACCCTGGAACATAGTTTTAGTACTTCTAGGTATTACAGATTTTTACTCATTTTTTACTCCTGCTTGGGCTATGTGGTATTTATATAGTATGTTTGTTTGGAAACTTATTTTACCATATATCTTAAAAATAAAAAATATATTTAAAGTATGCTTATTTTTAGGTATTTTAGCAGGATTATTTATAGAATTTAATGACTTTATGTCTATATCAAGAACTATTACCTTTTTACCATATTTTTTAGCAGGATATTTTTTTGATGAAACATTAATAGATAAAATAAAAAATAAAAAACATATAATCTTTGTTTTATTAATATTACTTACATTTACTCTATCTGTAATTTTTTCACTATCCGATTCTATACCAGTAGAAATATTATGGTTAGATAGACCTTTTATAAACCTTAAATACCCTATAAGACTAGGATTAGTAATAAGAATAATTTTATATTTTTTAGGCTTTTTAATGACTTTTGCTTTAATAAATATAACAACTTGCAAGCAATGTTTTTTAAGTAAAATTGGTAAAAATACTCTTTCTGTATATATCCTTCATATATTTTTAATAGGTTCTTTTTTTGGAATATCTAAAAGTATAAATAATAATATTTTAAACTTATTACTATGTACTATTAGCTCAATAATAGTAACATATATATTATCTAGAGATGCTGTTAATAATACTGTTTTAAGGTTTTTAACATTTATAACTAATAAAATAATGTATAAAGAACATTAGTATATAGTTAATCTTTTTAAGTTATAATAAAAAATAAAATACCCATTATTTAGGGTATTTTATTTTTTATTAAATACTTTATACCATAAAGTTAAAGAAGATATAAGCTCTTTTTCTTCTCTTTTTATCTTTTCTATTTCTAGTTTAGCACCTATTTCATCACATAAAAAATCATCTTCAGAAAAGCTATAATCTATAAAAAGACTATTATCATCATAAAAACCTATACTAAATATTCCTCCAACTTTATTGACAAAATATACACCTATTTCTTTTATACTATTTTTTATATCTATAGGCAAACTTTCTGTTATTTCATCAAAAAAGTATTTTTTACTATAACTAGATGTAGCAAATATAGTTTTCTTATCCAAATAACCACTCCTTAAATATAACTTCCATCAATATTCCTTAAAGAAACTTCGCCAGAAACTATCTTTAAAATTTCATCTTTTGTTTTAAATATAATTTCTCCTAATGGAGATATATCTATAACTTTTCCAACAATTTCTTTTTTAGATGATACTATTTTACATTCCTTGCCTAAATTTATACAAAGTTTTTTATACTCATCTAAAAATGTTGCAAAATTTTTTTCTTTTATATATTTAAAATAATTATTTTCAAATTCTTTTAAAAAATGAGCTATTACTTTTTGTCTATTTATATTTTTGCCTAATTGTAAAAATATAGATGTTGCCTTATCCTCTAAGGCAACATTAAACTTTTCATTATTAACATTTATACCTATGCCTAGTATAACATATGATACTCTATCTATCTGTGCATTTATTTCTGTTAATATTCCACAAACCTTTTTGTTATCTATAATAATATCATTAGGCCACTTAATTTTTACATCAAGGCCTGTAATATTTTTTATAGTATTACAAATACATATACCAGCTAATAAAGTTATTTGAGTTATTTTAAATAATTCTATGTCTGGCCTTAAAATTAAAGATAAAAATATTCCATCTCCTTTATTACTTATCCATTGTCTATCAAGCCTACCTTTTCCATTAGTTTGACTATTAGCAACAATTAATGTTCCTTCCTCTATACTTTCATTAATTATTTTTTTAGCATACTCATTAGTAGAATTTATTTCATCAAAGTAATATATTTTTTTGCCTAATTTAAATGTATTTATTTCCTTTTCTATCTCTATATTATTAAAAATATCACTATCTTCAATAAGTAAATATCCTTTATTTGTAACAGAGGTAATATTATATCCCATACTTTTTAATTTAACTATATTTTTCCATACGGCTGCTCTAGTAATATTAAGGGATTTAGCTATTTTCTCACCTGATGTAAATTCTTTATTATTTTTTAAGATATTTAATATTTTTTCAGTCATTGTTCATCTCCAAAAATATTATTTCTTTTTAGTCCAACCAAAATTTTCTAAAAGTTCTTCAACTGATGGATTTAGATTTTTTGTTGCTTCTTCAGGTGTAGATACTGTTACATCTGTTAGCAAGCTACTTAAACTTACATTTTCTATACTATCTCCAAACTCTTGTTTAAGAGCTGTCAATAGAATATTTTTTATGTATTCATTTCCGTCTTTACTTACTATACTGTTATAATCTAAATTTTTAATAGTTTCTGTAACAAATACTTGAACATTTTCCATATTTAACTTATTTAGATTTTTACTTTTACCACCTAAAGTAACATCTACAGAAAGCTTATGACTTTCTCCACCAGATGCTAAAGTAACATTTACTGGCTTTAAAGAAACATAGCCTGGTTTATAATTGCTTTGAATAGTTTGGTAAACTATACCTATTAAAGCTACCAATGCAATGCAAATTAATATAGCTATTGTTATAGTGGAACTGATTTTTTCTTGTTTTTTATTTACATTTTTTTTATTATTTTTCACTTTAGCCATATTTACCACTCCTTGTATACCTTTTTATTTTAAATATGGTGCTGGGTCTGTGTGTTTACCATTTATTCTAACTTCAAAATGAGCGTGTACACCTGTAGAATATCCAGTAGAGCCTGCTTTGGCAATAACTTGCCCTCTTTTTACTTGCTGTCCTTTACTTACTACAAGTTTAGAATTATGTGCATATAGTGTAGAAATTCCACCACCGTGGTCTATAATAACTGTCTTACCATATCCTCCTCTATTACCAGAATATATAACTGTTCCATTTTCTGCTGCCACAATGTCTGTACCATATGTAGCTTTTAAATCTAATCCAGAGTGTAACTCTCTCCTGCCACTTATAGGGTTAGCCCTATACCCGTAAACATCATTATATGGTCTACCTGCATAAGCTGGTACTGGGTGTGCAAATCTTCCACCTTTTCCAGGATAAACTTTATTTGTGCTAGCACCTGTAGATTTAACTTTTGCTTGATTTATAAGATTTGTTATAGCGTTATCTTCTTTTTGTAAATCTTTTATCTGTTGCTCTAAACTTGCTTGTTGCTTATTAAGATTAGCTACCATTTGTTGTTTAGAAGATATATTCTTTTGCACTTCTTGTTTTTTATCTTGTGTTTGCTTTGTTAAAACCTCTAAGTTGCTTTTTTCAACTTTTATTTGCTCAACTTTTAAAGCAATAAATTCTTCTGTTTCTTTGTATCTTTCAAAAAGCTTATTGTCGTGTTTAATTATATAATTTACATATTCAATTCTTTTAAAAAAATCTGTAAACCCCTTAGCTTCTAAAAGTATACTTATATATCCACTATCACCATATTCGTACATAACTCTAATACGCTCTTTAAGGCTTTTATATTGTTTTTCCTTTTTTTCTTTGGCATCTTTAAGTTCTTTTTCAGACTGTGCTAGGCTTTCTTTTGTTTGATTAAGTTTTTTTTCTAAGTCTTCAAGCTCTGTTTCTATTTTATCTAAATTAGCGTCTAATTTTTCTACTTCTTTTAATATAGAGCTTTTTTGCTCCTTAGATTTTTGCAAAGAATCTTTAGAATTTTCTATTTTATTTTTTATCTCATTTTTTTCTTTATTAAGCTGATTAACACTTTTAGAATATACACTAATATTAAGAGAAAGTATAAATACTATAGTTAAAAATATACTTAAAACTTTTTTCATTTATATTCCTCCTATACATTTAAATGTTTTTTAATTGCGTTTACAGAACCTATAGCACCTAATAATACTCCTAATATAACTGTTACAGGTGCTATCGCTAAAAACATTGAAAATGTGTCCTTAAACTCTACATAGTTTTTTATAAAAGGCATATTTTCATATATTATAGCAACTGATTGGTTGTATCCAAATACGCATATAACAATAGGTATAATAGAGCCTATAATACCTATAATTATTCCTTCTATAACAAAAGGCCATCTTATAAACCAGTCTGTTGCCCCTACATATTTCATAATATTTATTTCTGTTTTTCTTACATAAACAGTTAATTTTATTGTATTAACAATAATAGCAACAGATATAGCCGATAAAATAATAATTATAATAATACTTGCTATCCTAACTGTATTATTAATAGCTAATAATATATCAGATTCTTTTTGAGAATGCCTTATTTTTTCAATTCCTATGTAATTGTAGTCTTTATCACCAATGTTAGCTATTTTTTCTGTATCTGTACTATTTGATATATTAGTTGTAGCTTCCTTATTTTGTGTTATATCTTGTGTAGATTGCTCTTCTTTGGTTACTGTTGTAGCTTGTGTAGATTGCTCTTCTTTAGTTACTGTTGTAGCTTGTAGTGGATTTTCTATTATATCTTTTATTTCCTCTTCTTCTTTATTTCTAGCATCTACTAACTGTAGTTCAAAATCTTTTTGCAATTGTGTTACATCTTTTATAACCTGCTTTTGATTTTTAGCCCCATCTATAGATATCTCAAAAGACCTAGGGAAAGGGTTATCGTCTTCAAGCCCAGATAAAATATCTTGTTCATCTCCCCACTCATTTTTTGCCCAATTAAGAGCATCTTCTTTAGACATATATGATACACCTAGTACATTAGGTATAGATTGTAACTTTTCAAAAATCCCCTGTATTTCTTCTTCTGTAACCTCATCACCTAAATATAGCGATACACCTATACTTTCTTCCACTTTTTCTAATGCTAAATCTAAATTTATAGCTATACATAAAGATATTATAAGCATAAAAGCACAAGCTGCAACAGATGCTATAGATGCAAAAGACATTAGTCCATTTTTTGTAATGCTCTTAGCCCCTTGTTTTATATGATACTTAGCACTCCTAATCTTCATAGTTATACCCTCCCTCTTTATCACTTAGTATTATACCTTTTTGGAGAGTTATAACACGCTTTTTCATTTCATCAACAATATCTTTAGCGTGTGTTGCAATAACAACTGTTGTCCCTCTAGCATTTATTTCTTTTAAAAGTTCCATTATTTCCCAAGCTGTTTCTGGGTCTAGGTTACCTGTTGGCTCATCTGCTAATAATATAGGTGGTTTATTTATTATAGCCCTTGCAAGAGCTACCCTTTGTTGTTCTCCCCCTGATAACTCATTAGGATAAGCTTTAGCTTTGTGTGTCAATCCCACCATAGCAAGAATAGCAGGGACATTTCTTCTTATAGCTTTTGGAGATGTTTCTGTTACCTGTAAAGCAAATGCAATATTTTCAAATACTGTTTTGCTTGGTAAAAGCCTAAAATCTTGAAAAACAACTCCTATTTTTCTTCTTAAAAATGGTATTTCTTTTCTCTTTATATTATTTATATTTATTCCATCTATAACAATTTTACCTTCTGTAGGTTCTACCTCCTTTAAAAGCATTTTCATAAAAGTAGATTTACCAGAACCAGAAGAGCCTATAACAAAAACAAATTCCCCCTTTCTTATGTTAAGCGAAACATTATTTATTGCAACAGAACCATTATCATAAATCTTTGTAACTTTATCTACACTAATCAATTTTATCTTCCTCTCAGAATTTCATTAATACTTGAAGTTTTGTCTATATTGCATATATTTACTAACCATTAACATTATTTTAAAAATAATGGCATCATCAAAATTTCTAAGGTCAAGTCCTGTCATTTTTTGTAATTTATCTAATCTATAAACTAATGTATTTCTGTGTATATATAGTTGTCTTGATGTTTCTGACACATTTAAGTTATTTTCAAAAAATTTAGCAACAGTAATAAGTGTTTCTTCATCAAATGCTGCCATTGTTATACCATCTAAAACTTCTCCTACAAACATTTTACATAAATTATTTGGTAACTGGTATATAAGCCTTCCTATACCCAGTTGTTCGTATTTTATTATATGTTTTTCTTCTTCAAATATTTTCCCCACCTCTAAAGCCATTTTAGCTTCTTTAAATGAAGATGATATGTTTTTTAAATCGTATACTACAGAACCTATTGCAACTAATATATTCTTTTTAAGTTCGTCTACTAACTTTGTATATATTTCGTTAGCAAAATGGTCTATATCTTCTTTTGTTTCTTTTTCGTCAAGCTCTTTAACAAGAATAATTGTTTTTTCGTCTACTGCTGTTATAAAATCTTTACCTTTACTTGGGAAAACATTTCTAATTACTTCCACAGAATTAAGCTCTTTATCAATATCTGTTTCTATAAGGTAAACTATTCTTTTAACATCATTTTCTATATGAAGTTTTTTAGCTCTAGAATATATATCTACAAGTAATAAATTATCTAATAATAAATTTTTTATAAAGTTATCTCTGTCATATCTTTCTTTATATGCTACCAAAAGGCTTTGTATTTGAAATGTAGCTATTTTTCCTATTTGGTATATCTCCTCATCTTCACCTTTTGCTAAAACAATATATTCTGTACTATTATTGTCCAACACCTTAAAATATTGATACCCCTGAACAAGTTGATTTTCTGCTGGGCTATTTATAAAAAATTCTACACCTTCCACAGTAGTATTAATCATTTCATTTTCTGTTGTTACAACCACTTTACCTTCTCTATCAACAACACTAAATTCTCTTCTTGTAATATTTTTTAATCCATCTATCGTAGTTTGTAATATTTGGTTTGATATCATACTAACGCCACTCCTTTTCATAATTTTATATTTAAACTTATATATTTCTTTTTATCTATTTAAACACCTCTATATATTTTATATTAAAAATCGAAAAAATAAAAGACTATTTTATATAAAATGTTAAATTTTTTTACATAAATTAAATTTTATAATAGTTTTTTTACTTTTTGTTACAATAAATATAATTATTTCGATAAAGTTTATTAAAACAATTGATATATTTTATATATATGGTATAATTATTATATTATTTTTTGAGGTGAATTATATGAATATAGAAAATAATATTAATAATGAAAATAACAAAAATACCATTTCTGTTAAAATAGGAAACATAATATATAACCTTTCAACAAATGAAAGCGAAGATTACATAAATGGTATAGCAAAATATATAAATAATAAAATGGATGATTTAGCAAATATATATGGAAATTTAAACAAAAATTCCACTTCATTTTTATTAGTTTTAGCACTTAATATAGCAGATGACCTTTTTAAACAACGTCAACTTTTTAATAAAAATTCTAAAATTACAACAGATTTAGAAGCAAAAGTTAACTTACTTTCATCTAAAAACACTTACATAGAAAATAAACTAACTGAAAGTGACAATAATTGTAAAAATAAAGATAACTCCATATTATATCTTGAAGATAAAATTAAAGCTATAAATAAAGAAAAAGATACTATTATATCTAACCTTGAGAACAAGCTTAACAATATTTCAACTGAAAAAGATACTGTTATATCTAATCTTGAAGACAGGCTTAACAATATTTCAACTGAAAAAGATACTGTTATATCTAATCTTGAGGACAGGCTTAATGATATTTTAATTGAAAAAGATACTATTATATCTAATCTTGAGAACAGGCTTAATGATATTTTAATTGAAAAAGATACTATTATATCTAATCTTGAGGATAATCTTAATAGTATTTCAAATAATAAAGATGATATTATATCTAATCTTAAAGACAAGCTTGACCAATCTTTAGATGAAAATAAAAACCTTCATTCTCAATTAGATGAAAAAATAAATAATGCTTTATCTCAAAAAAATGCTATTATATCCAATTTAAAAGATAAATTTAACTTAGATTTATCTGAAAAATCTAATATTATTAAAAGCTTAGAAAAAGATTTATCAGAAAAAAATCTTCTTATAGAAAATTTAAAAGATAATCTAAACGAAACTACTATAAAGCTATCTAACATAGAAAATGAAGATATAGAAGACCTACTATTAGAAAAAGATTTACAAATTTTAAACTTAGAAGAAGAAATAGAATCGCTTAAATCACAGTTAAACAAATCACAATAAATTATATATATAATTTACATATCATTAAGTATAATATCCACAAATATATTATATATAATTTTGTGTGTATTATACTTTTTTAACAAAAATAAATATATGCTATTTTTTCTTTACTTATATATTAACAAAATTTGTACAATTTGTCCATAACTTTAATAAATTTTATTTTAGAAATTAGGTGAATATTTTGAACAACAAAAAACCAGAGCTTTTATCCCCTGTTGGTTCTATGGATAGTATGATATCTGCTGTTAATAATGGCTGTGATGCTATATACCTAGGTGGTAAATCTTTTAATGCTAGGCAAAGTGCCAACAATTTTAGCAATGAAGAATTAAATTATGTTATAGACTATTGTCACCTTAGAGGTGTTAAAGTAAATTTAACATTAAATATAGTCTATAAAGAAAATGAAATACAAGATGTTTTAAACTTTGTGTCAGAGGTATATTCCTACGGTATAGATGCAATTATAGTGCAAGATATAGGTATATTTAACCTTATAAAAAATAATTTTAAAAATGTGTCTTTACACGCTAGTACACAAATGACTATACACAATATAGAAGGTGTTAAATTTTTAAAGGAACTAGGGTTTAAACGTGTTGTATTAAGCCGTGAGCTTACTCTTAAAGAGATTGAAAATATTACACACAATACAGATATAGAAATAGAAGCATTTGTTCATGGTGCTATATGTGTTTCTTATTCTGGAAGATGTCTTATGAGTAGCCTTATAGGAGAACGTAGTGGAAATAGGGGTAGATGTGCTCAACCTTGCCGTATGGAATATAAGCTTATAAAAGATAATAAAACATATGCTAACAACTATCTTTTATCCCCTAAAGATACAGCTACCCTTCCTATAATAGATAAACTTGTAAAATCTGGCATACATACATTTAAAATAGAAGGAAGAATGAAAAGCCCCGAATACGTAGCAAGTGTAACATCTAATTATAGAAAATATATTGATAAAGTAGATAATAATACATTTTCTAAAATAGAAAATAATGATTTAAAAGAGCTTACTCAAATATTTAATCGTGGTGGTAGCTCTATAACTGGATACTATGAAAACTGGTCTAATAAAACTATGATTAGCCCTTCTCCTAAAAGTAGTGGTCTAAAAATAGGCATAGTAGAAAACTACAATAGAAAAACTAAAAAATGTACAATAAAACTTGATGAGCCTGTTATATGTGGTGATGGAATAGAAGTTTGGACAAAAACAAAGCCACATTGTGGTACTAATATATCCAAACAAGCTGGTGTTGGAGATTTAATAAATGTTACTATAATAGGAAATATAAATAAAGGTGATTTAGTTTTTCGTTCCTTCGATAAAGCTCTTGATAATAAATTAAAAAAATTATATAACAAAGATACCAGAAAACAGGAAATAAAAGTAGATGTTATTGCAAAATTAAATAAACCTCTCACTTTAAAGCTATATAATAATAACATAGAAATAATCGAAGAAGGATATATTATAGAAACTGCAAAAAATTCTTCTGTTACACAAGATGTACTTATAGAAAAATTATCTAAAACTGGTGATACTCCTTTTTACTTTGTTTTTGAAAATATAGAAATAGATGAAAATATTTATATTCCTGTAAGTGCTATAAATAACCTTAGAAGACAAGCTAGCGAAAATCTTAAGCAAAAAATTATAGAAAGCTTTAAAAGAGATAAAATAAATGTAACCTACACACCTAACATAAATATAGCTAATAAGCAATACATAACAGCTTTAGTACAAAATAAAGAGCAATTTGATGCTTGTATAGAAACTAATAAGTTAAAGAGAATATATATAGAATTAACAGAAAATAATCTCACACATTTAGATTATTTCATAGAAAATGCTCATAAAAACAACATAGAAATATTTATTGCTCTACTTTGGATACTTAGAGAACCTATGTCTAAAGATTTTTATAAAATGTTAGATACACTAGAAAAATCTAATATAGATGGCTATCTTTTAAGAAATTATATAAACTTAAATACAAATAAAAAAATTGTAGCAGACTATACTTTTAATGTATTTAACAATGCTTCTATAAATAAGTTATTATCGCTATTTAACAATGTAACATTATCTCCAGAGCTTAATATATCAGAAATAAGAGAGCTTTCTTCTAAAAATACAGAGCTTTTAGTGTATGGAAAGCTACCTTTAATGACAACACACCAATGCCCTGTTGGTTTATATGTTGGAAATAAAGGGAATAATAGGTTTTGTAAAATGAAAAATAACTGTGATAATTTTTATTTAAAAGACAGAACAGGAGCTTGCTTTCCTATAAAAAATGATTGTTTTAACTGTGTAACAACTATTATAAATAAAATTCCTTTATTTGTATTAAATAAATACGAAGAATTTAATAAACTTTCTA